>JAJDDX010000207.1 GCA_029260055.1 Phycisphaerae bacterium | reverse complement strand
TAGACCTCGATTGGACCCCCGACTGCGGCGATGCGGGGAGCTACGTCCTGTCGTTCACAGCCTCCGACAACTTCACGCCACCGGGCGTCACCAACATCGACCTACAGATCAACGTCCTTTGTCCCCTGCCCGACGAGGCCTGCTGCCTCCCCGACGGAAGCTGCGTTCATATGACCGAACCCGATTGCGTGGCGCAGGGCGGCGTGCCCCAGGGCCCGGGCACGGTTTGTACTGCAGTCGAAGCTTGCTGCTTCCCAGACGACACCTGCGTCATGGCGGACCCACTGTGCTGTGACGATTTGGGCGGCGTTCCCCAAGGCCCGGGCTCCACGTGCGGCGGCATGGAGGCCTGCTGTGATTCCGCAACCGGCGCATGTTACATGGCCGACGCAACCTGTTGCCTGGCCAACGGTGACACGCCGCAAGGCCCGGGTACGGTTTGCACCCAGCCCATGGCATGCTGCTTCCCCGACTACTCGTGCGTGGCACTGGATCCGCTATGCTGTCAGGACCTCGGCGGTACGGTCTACGGTGGAGCCTGTGCGGGTGACTCCAACGGCGACGGCGCAGACGACACCTGCCTCCCGCCGCCACTCACCGGCGCCTGCTGCAACGACCGCACCGGCGTTTGCACAAACGGTGTCACGCAAACGGCCTGTGAGGGGTCCGGCGCACGTTACGGAGGCGATGGCTCGACCTGCGCGACGATTGATCCGACGTGCGACGCCCCGCCGCCACCGCCGCCGCCCGAAGGCGTCCCGGCTGTCTCGACGTGGGGTGTGGCGATCATCGTGCTGGCGCTGCTGGTCGGCTTGGTAGTGAAGTTCCGGCGTCGCCCTGAGGCGACGTAGCCCGGTCAGGAGGCCTACAGACTCATGAGCCGGCCCGCACCGCGACACAGGCAAGATCGAGCGGTGCCGGACGAAACCACCGCGCGGAAGCGGCGGATCGCGCTGCGAAAGCAGCGGGGCCAGCGTGGCGGCCGCGGCTGGCAGGTATTGAAACGAGGCACTATTTCACGCGCCATGGTCGTGTTCATCGCGGCCATGGCGCTTTTCTATGGCTTCCTCTACTCCCCGACGGCGGGAGCACCACCGTTCGAACCCTACCTGGCGTTTCTGGCGCGCATCACCGGGGCCGCATTGAACCTTCTCGGTCTCGACATCAATGTGTCGGGAACGCTGCTCGAGGCACCCGCGTTCTCCATGGAGATCGTACCGGGGTGCGACGCGATCGAACCCATCGCAGCCTACATCTGCGCGGTCCTGGCCTCACCCGTCTTGGTATGGTCGAAGCTTCCCGGTATCGTCGTAGGCGTGCTGGCGTTGTCCCTGGTCAACCTCGGGCGGCTGGTGAGTCTCTTCTTCGTCAAGATGTTCATCCCATCCGTTTTTGACATGATGCACGAGGAGATCTGGCAGGCCGGCGTGGTCCTGGTCGCCGTTGTGTTCTGGGTCGTGTGGGTGCAGTGGGCCACCAGTCGTGGGAGCGGAGCAGCGCTTGAATAATCGTCAGTCCATATTGCGTTTCCTCGGGCGTTTCTTTCTGTTCTTTATTCTGTTGATGGCGCCGTGGCCCGCCTTGCACGACATCTACGGATCGATGTTTCGGACCGGCTGCAACGTCGTTCTTTCTCGTTTCGGGCCACACGGCGAAGTTCGCTGGTCCCCACTGATGGTATCGGACAACCAGCACGACACTGAACTCGTGTTGATCGATCGGCAGACGCGCCGAGCCCGCCGAGTCGCGGGAGACAGTCGGCTCTACGGCTACTTGCCGACGGCCTACATCCTCTGTCTGATCCTCGCCACGCCGATGCCCACGAGGCGGCGCCCTTGGGCCATCGCGGGCGGCCTCGCCCTTGTACACCTGTACGTGCTGTTCCGGTTGCTCGTGTTTCTCGGTGTCGCGTTCACCGGCCGGTTCGGGCCGGAGCTATACACCCTCGGACCGGTGTCGGGGAAGATTCTCGACTTCGTCCATTGGGTCGTCGTCGTGTCCTTTGCGGGATGGCTCATCGTCCCCTTGCCGATCTGGCTGGTCGTCTCCTTCCGCCGTGCGGACTGGGCCAAGCTGTTCCACAGCACCGGCACGAGCACACCTGGTGATACCGAGCACCACCTGTTGACGGAATAGACAGTCTCCTTCGACACTCGCCGTGGCATGCACCTGGAGAGTGAGCTGCACCTGGAGACGCCTCCTCCGCGCCACACGTGCCTAAGCGCCAAGAATGCGTTTCGACAAGCCAAGCCCGAGCCGCGCCCGTAAGGAAGCGGTCCGCCACTCGACCAAAGCCCTGCCCCGCCTATTGGGCTGGGCCCTTCAGTCCAAGGGGCGGAGCCTTGCCTGCGCCGGCCGAGTCCAGTGCTGGAGCGTCTTCGCTCGAGATGTAGCGTCGGGGCTTGTCCCGGCGCCGACTATGCCGGACCGCTTGGCGCCACCCCCATGCGGCGACGCTGCACGGGAACAGTAAGTGCCGAGTGCTCCCACTGTTCCACGATGACTGTAGCCGCTATCATAAGCGCTCGCGCTGCGGTCGCCGCTTCGGCGGCATCCCCGGTGTAAGTCGTCGCGTAGTGGCCCGCACCATCTCGAAAGGAACAGGTTGTGAGTGAAGCGCCCATCTACACATCGCCGAGTACGGTCAAGAGTCTGTGGCAGGAGTACCGCATCTTCGCCGATCGGCTCGAACTCGACACGCACGTCGGCCTCTTCACGGTTCCATTCGATGACATCGAGCGCATCGACCTGCGCGAGTCGGACGTAGCGGGCTTACTCAAGGGCGACCTGCAACTACGCAACTTCCGCCCCGCCTGGAAGCTCGACTGGGCCAACTTCCTCGAACACATCGTCATCGACAAGACCGGAACCTGGGCCCAGCGACTAATGATCACCCCGGACGACCCAGCCGCCTTCAAAGCCGCCCTGGACGCGGCCATGACCAAGTTCACCGAACGTGCCTGAGGTTCGCCGCAACCTGAGCCGCGCTTCTCGGTACACAGCTTCTGAAGCAACGATACTGCACGACGGGCGGACGAACACCTAACGGCGCGGAACGTCTGCGCACTTCGCACGCATGCGGCATCGTCGAAGCGACTGCCCCACATGAAGGACCGAGGACTCAAGACCCTTGCGCTCGTGTTCACGTTCCTGTTGGTGCTCAACGTCTTCTCGTGGAGAGGGCGCGACGAGAACCCTCTTGCCATGATATGCCTTGCCGAGGCGGCAGTCAGTCGCAACGGTCCGCTCGTCAAGGCCCTCGATCACTACTACTGGCATCTGGGCCGGTACCCGACCACACAAGGAAGGCCTCGCGAGCCTGATCGCGACAGAGCACGCCGATGAACGATACCGTGGCCCCTATCTGGAAACCGACCCGCTCATCGACCCCTGGGGCACTCCCTTCGCATACCGCTGCCCAGGCAAACGCAATCCCGGCAGCTACGATCTGTGGAGTTGCGGACCGAACCAACAAGACGACGGTGGTACCGACGGGAGTGACGACGTGGCGAACTGACGGCGGCCGTAAGCCTAACGCACGAAACGTCTCGTCGAGAGCGCCCCGAAAGAGCCGTTGCGTGGACTGACGAAGCCGGCGGCGGGCTACTTCTACGGCTACGGCGTATCGAACCGCAACCCGAAAGCACGCATCAGGTCCGAGGCGTCAGCGCGCTCTTCATCCTCTTGCGCGCGCGCAGCCCACTCCTGCGACGGCAGTTCAATGTACGCAATAGCGCTGCGCTGCACCAGCATGGCCTGCTGCTCGCGCGTCTCGGTGTTCTCGCGGACCGACACGTCGGTCAGCAGCAGAAAATCGCCCTGGATCACACGGATGGCGTCAGCCGGCCGAATGTCCGCGGGAGCCTCCGACGGAATATGAAAATCGCCCGACAGATGAGCGCCGGACTTCAGGCGAATACTCAGCCGGCAGCACTTCGTGTGGATCGGTGTCGACTTTGCCTTCGTTGCGGTTGCAGCCACTCGATAACCCTCGCAAATGCCGCCCCGCCGGAGCCCATGCCCGGCTGAGTATGCGCATTCACGTGGTTATCGGCGGCTCTGGGCCGCTACTGAAGATAATGCTATTCCGCGAAGCCACATCTGCGTCCCGACCGGGACGAATCGCCACCCAACCCGCTCTTAACGCATCTCGTGAGGACACGTCTAGACACGGATCGGCCGCTGCCGCGCATAAGCCAACGTACCAGCCGTCAGCATGAGCAGCAGCATGGCGAACACGCCCCATGCCGACACCGCGGGGATGCCGTCCGTAGGCACGCCCATGTAGAGATGCACGTTGCCGTCAGCCGCTCCGATCACCACATCGGTCACGCCGTCGCCCGTCCAATCGCACAGGCATGGTCTCGACCGCGGCGTGCCGGGCAGGTCAATCGCGACACCGTCGGCCTCAATCGGCACGTAACCGGCGAACGTGGGTGCCGCGTCGGTGCCCACATTGCCATACAAGAGCAACTCGCCGTTAGTGTTGCCGGCAACCAAGTCCTTCTTGCCGTCACCGTCGACATCCAGAACAGTCGGGCTGGACCGAGCAGACGGCACCAGCAGCGCCGAGCCGCCCGACTGCGCCTCCGCCGCCACGCGGAAGTCCGGCGCGGCGTCGGTGCCTTCGTTGATGAAGACGTGAACCTTGGAGTCCATCGCGCCGACGACCAGGTCCTTCACGCCGTCGCTATTCCAGTCGACCACGCTCGGCGTCGCACGATAGCCCACGTCGAGGTCGACCTTGGAGCCCGGCTCGCCCAACTGAAGCACGGTGCCGCCGTCGAACGCCGGTGCCTCGTCGGTCGCGTTATTCAAGAACACCTTGACGATGCCGTCGGACTGCCCGATCAGCAGGTCCTTACGCCCATCACCGTCCCAATGGACCACCCTCGGGAACAAACCCAGGCAGCCGGACCCCGGAGCGATCAGATCAACACCGCCGGATTGGGCGTATACGAAACCGCTGAACTGCGGAGCCTCAGCGGTGCCCTCGTTCAGATAGACGCGCACCTTGGCATCCGGATATGCCCCCCCGCCTTCGCCGACGATCAGATCCGGGAGTCCGTCGTTGTTCCAGTCAGCCACGGATGGCACCGAGTAGCCGAGCACGGCGATGTCCCCACCGCCGGCCGCCACAAGTTCCTCGGAGCCGAGGTTCAATTGCGCGATCGCCGGCATGGCCGTAATCGCCGTGACCAGCGCCGCAGCACCAAGATGAAATTGCCACTTCCTTCCGCGCATGGTTCGAATCTCCTGTCATGCGGTATGAATCCCCGCACATTATAGCAGATTAAGCGGCTTAACGGGGATGCCTCTTTCGCGCAAAAAACGGAGGTTTGTGCGTGCCCCCCGCTCACCCGGCGTCGGGTCGATGTCGGCAACCACCGCCGGACGGTAAGCCCGATGGGCTCACGCGGACCAAACTGCTATACTCGGCACGTGGCGAAACCGCTGGGCGGAACAGATCGCCCGGCTCCGTCACCCGAAGGAGGTCATACCGGTGCGACTACACACCACAGACAAGATAGCCGCCGTGTTCCTTACTGTGTTGATGGCCGGAGGCGAGACCATCGCCGCAGATCTCGGCGCCGCATCGACAGGCGCAGTCACGGTTGCGATTCCGATGGGCGCACATCGAATTACGCCCACCGCACGAGGAGACGAGGTCACCGCCGAAGGCTTCGGTTCCCTGCTCGTCCCCGGGAAGCCACATCTGCCGTCGAGGATATTCGCCGTCGCCATCCCGCCGGGAACGGAAGTCGTCGCGGTAAGCCTCGAGGCCGGTGAAGGAGTAACACTCCCGGGAACGTTCAGCGTGCCCCCGGCTCCGCTGCCCCGAGTGATCGGCCGCGAGGACCCGGCCATATACGAGCAAGACCTGGCTCGCTACCAGCGGAACTACGACTCGGTCTATGGAAGCGATGAGGTCTATCCCTCCGAGGTCGTAGGCCTCGTCCGTACCGCCGGCTACCGGAAATACAACCTGGTCGACGTTCGCGTGAGCCCGTTCAGCTACCGTCCTCTATCCAAACAGCTTATCCATTACCCGGAGATCACCGTCCAGGTCAGCTATCGCCCAACGGAAGCTGCGCATGCAGCGGTCGTCGACGCGCTGGTGACCACCGAGGAAACGGCTCGCCGGATCATCCGCAACTACGATCGAATCCGGGACTCGTACCCGCAGGACCCGCCGCGCGCCCGAGGCCTGCACGACTTCGTGATCATTACGCTTGACTCGCTCGTATCAGCCGTCGCCCCGCTGGTGGATTGGGAGACGGCCAAGGGCCGCACCGTGGAGGTGGTTACGACGTCGTGGATCGCCGCCAACTATCCAGGCTACGACCTTGCCGAGAAGATGCGGAACTTCCTTAGAGACAAGTATCCCTCCGCCGCATGGGGCATCGAGGACGTCCTCCTGGTCGGCCACTACGACGACGTCCCCATGCGCCGAACCTGGCAGGATCTGGGCTACGGAAAGCCCGAGACCGATTTCTACTATGCCGAGCTCTCGCTGCCGGATGATCAGTCATGGGATGCCGACGGGGATCACCAATACGGCGAGGACACCGATCCCGTCGACTTCTACGCCGAAGTGAACGTGGGCCGAATCCCGTGGACGGATGCGACCAGCGTGCTAAATATCTGCCGGAAATCCGTCAGCTACGAACAGAACCAGGACCCCGCGTTCAAGAGGAACGCCCTTCTTTTGGGCGGGTTCTTCTGGAACAACGATCCGTACCCGCGCACCGATACAGCCGTGCTCATGGAGGCCATCGCCAACCAGCCGTGGATGTCCGACTGGACGATCACGCGGATGCACGAGAAGAATGCGGATTGCTGGTCATACTACGCCTGCGACCAACCGCTCCTGCACGAGAACGTGCTGTCCGCCTGGCAAAGCACGACGTACGCCTTCGTGAACTACGCCGGGCACGGTTCGCCGATCTCCTCGCACATCCTCGGGCTCGGGGCTCCGCCCATGATCGAGTCGGCTGATTGCCCTTCGCTGGACGACGCATACCCGGCCATCATCTTTGCGGACGCCTGCAGCAACTCCGATACGGATCACGACAACATCGGCCGCGCCATGATGGGCAGCGGCGCAGTCGGATTCCTCGGCGCGACCAAGGTAGCCACCGGCTGCCCCGACTGGCAGACGCCTCTGGACGGCTCCACACAATCCTTGGATTACTACTTCGCCACCTCGGTTACCTCACGGAGTTACACCCTCGGACAAGCCCACCAGTGGGCCCTGCGCCAGATGTACACCAACGGGTTATGGGGGTACCCGGCTTACGAGATGTTCGAATGGGGCGCACTCGCCGGCAATCCGAATCTCGGCATGGCGCCCACGTTCCTCGATATCACGCTCCCCGAGCCCGTGCCCGAGTACCTTCAGCCGCACGCTCCCACGGGCTTCTCCGTGCGGATCGAAGAGGGCATCGAGACCTGCGTGCCCGGTACGGAGCTACTGCACTACCGTCACGACGGTGGCACGTGGCACACCGCGCCGCTCACGCAGCAAGGCGGCAGCCTCTTCCTTGCCACCCTGCCGGCGCCGACCTGCGGTGATGCACCGGAGTATTACATCAGTGCCGAAGGAAGCCTCAGCGGGGTGATCACCGCGCCCTTCGACGCGCCGGCCACAACATACGCAGCCGAAGTAGCACACGTGAGTACCTTCATGGAGGAGACGTTCGACACCGACCCCGGCTGGACCACTCAGGGGCAGTGGGCCTACGGTCAGCCGACCGGTGCCGGCGGCGAGTACGGTGGACCCGACCCGACCAGCGGCATCACCGGCTCGAACGTCTATGGATACAACCTCTCCGGTGATTACGAAAGCAACCTCCGCGAGACGCACGTCACCAGCCCGCCCATCGATTGCACCGGGCGCTTCGGCGTTAGCCTCTCTTTTGGGCGATGGCTCGGCGTTGGACAACCGCCGTACGATCACGCCTCCTTGAGAGTCAGCAACGACGGGGTCAACTGGACGACCTGGCAGAACGCCGCCGAGATCGCCGATCGCGAGTGGACTTACGGCGAGTTCGACATTTCGGCGATCGCTGATGACCAACCCACGGTCTACTTGCGCTGGACCGTAGCATCCGACGACGCCTGGCACTACTGTGGCTGGAACATCGATGATGTTCGGCTCACCAGTCGAACTTGCCTCGGCACGGTTCCCGCCGTCTCCGAATGGGGCCTGTTCGCGATGTCGGTGCTCATGCTGACCGCCGGCACGCTCGTCTTTGCACGAAGACGGCAAGCGACGTAGGCTGCATAGCCGACGGTCGCCTTATCGGTGCTCGGTGTTGATTCGAGCGAGCGATTAGGGAGAATGCCGAATCGGTGCCGGCGCACCCGTCCGCGAGCGTTTGGGAGAGGGAAACGAGAGACGAGTCATGCCGAAGGGCGTCGCTCTAGCCATCACCGCCGTGCTCTCGGGTACCTTACTTGCGGTAGCCGCTTGGTTCCTGACGCTCAACCATGGTCGAGCGGAGCGAGACGATCTGAAGCCTGAACTCTGAAGTCGCATCCTGCTCATCCGACCTCCGGCAAACAGCCGAACAAACTGCGGCCTGCGCGTCTGCGCTCGAGCAGGTCGGCAGCGACGCCGCCGCCTGCGCCGAGGAACTTCAGAATATCCGACAGCAACTTGATACGGCACAGGAACGAGCAGTAGTCATCGAGGAGGAAATCAGGCTCGCGAACGAGCGCGAGGCCGCGAGAGTACGATCGGCAGAGCGTCAGGCAGAGGAACAGCAAGTGGCCGGCACGCAGCCGGAGCTTGCGGCAGATGACCGGAAGGCGTCGACTCCGGACATCATCGTCCAGTCCACGCTCGGGGACGTGACCGTCAGCATCGAGGAGCTCATTGTCGATGCGGCCGAATTGAAGAGCACGTTCTCCGACAGCGGAGGGTCCGTGACCAAGGAACGCCTGACACTCGTGAGGGTGCGCCTCGAAAACCTGACCGGCACGAAGAAGATCGAGTACGACACTTGGGCGCCGGGCGAGACTACTTCCCTCGACAAGCTGGGGCGGTTGTTTGACGAGTTTGACAACTACGACAAGCCGCGCAGAAGGCCGGAATACGGTTTGGAACTACCCGGCGCTATCGTGAGCGAATCCATCTACCCTCAGAGCGCCGTGTCAGATGCCCTGCTCTTCGATCGGCCGAGCCCGCCGTCGGACACACTGGTATTCATGCTTCCCGGGGGAACACGTGGGTGTCGACGGCGTGTTCCTATTGAAGATTCCGACGCGCATGTTGCCGTTTTCGCGGCGCAATTACCGCCATCTGTTCCCGTAGCGGCGGCCTGTACGTTCGGTCAACGCCGCCCGGCGAGCGAAGGCCGTTTGGGCGACGCCCATCGGCGGATGCCAGGCTTTTCGTTCTCCGCCCTTGTGCGTAACATGCCGACAGCACGGGCGAGTGGCGGAATGGCAGACGCCGGGGATTTAGAATCCGATCTGCCATAGAAATCGGCTCAAAAACGCCGGTTTCGACGGAAAACCACCCCCCTGATTCGCCAAAAAGCATACGTACAGCATACGCAGTTTGGCGGCTGCTTGGGCAGCGTCACGCGCCGCGTTCAGCACGCCCCGTGTTTCATCGGTTGCCGATCAGTTCGTTGCTACCCCTCGCGCACCCATGCGCCAAACGACCCGACCGAGCCACGGACCCGCCGCCGGCACAAACTGCAGGGAGGACATGACCATGAATCCTGACGGATTGTATCGAGCGAGCACACCATGAAGCGCGAGGACGTTCCGGCGAAGTACCGCCCGAAGTACGACCGAGCGATGAGCGGCCGGTCGCCCAAGTCGGGTATCCGCCTCTTTTGCCTGGAGTGCGTCGGGTGGAGCGAAAAGGAGGTACGGCTATGCACGGCACGCGACTGTTCGCTATTCCTGTACCGTCAACCCCCCTCTAAAAGGGGGCGCAGCGAGCTAGAAGGCGACGAAACGACTTCGGTGGACCGATTGCACTCGGCGGAGGTTTGAGACGATTCTGCGCCGTTTTGGGCCACATTACGAACCGGGGGCGGAAAGGCGACCGATTGCCGCCGTCTGAACGGCAGCGTTACCCGCTCGCATATATGCGCGTGCGGGCGCGTCGCGCGCGGTAGCCATACGGAGAACGGGCTTCCGTGAAGCGTGGCGTTAGGTCTGCGCGGTCGCGAGTCAATACGGGCTGACTTTGCTAGCTGTAACGGTTAGCGGAGCCGCCCTCATGTGCGCGCGCACGCGCGAGGCTACCGGCTCAGGATCCGCGCGACCGCCTGATGAGACCAACGGGCGGACTTCCCGGTCTTGGTCGGAACCTCGCGTGTGCTGAGTTCCTCGGCGATTCGTGCGAGGGTCGCTCCGGCGGCGCGGCGCTCTCGAATCTCCCCGATGATGGCTTGCTCTGCCTCGATCGTCTCCAGCGTCACGCCATCGCCCGCGAGATCGAACCCGTACGGGACCGCCCCGATCCGCTGCCCGTTGGCACGCTTGATCGCCATGGCCGAGCGTGTCCGTTCCCGCGTCAAGTTCCGCTCCATCTCGGCAGCGCCCGCCAAGACCACGAGCATGAACCGGCCGGCGGCGCTCGTGGTGTCGATGGCGTTCCCGCCAAGGTCAACCACGTGCAACGCGATTCCCGTCTTGTCCCACACTTCGACGGTGTTGAGGCAATCGCCCGCGTTCCTGAACATGCGGTCAAGCTTGAGCATAACGACGGCGCCCGCGTCGCGCCGCTTGATGGCACGAAGTAGCCGTTGACCGCCGGGGCGTGTGGCGAGCGCCTTCCCGCCAGAGACTCCCGCATCCGTGATGATGTCCACGAGGCGCAGGCCCTTCATCGAGCAGTAGGCCCGGATGCGCTCCTCTTGCGCATCCAAGCCCAGCCCGCTGTCGGCTTGCTCATGCGTCGAGCATCGTGTGTAGCCGATTGTCTTGAGCATGCCTCACGCCTCCCGTTCGACCTTGAAGATCAGCCCGAGGACAACCAGCCCCGCAAGTTCCAGGACCGGCCACGCCGCGCACAGCGCAACCTCGATGAGCAGATCGGCCATCGTCATATCCCCTTCAGCCGCGTGGTCGCGGCCGTGTCGTGGTATTGCTTCTCGATGCGTAGCGTCGTCCGGTCTTTCTTGGGTAGCGGTAGCCATCGAATCCGCCCGTGCTTCGGCGCCGCCGGCTCGGGCTCGCGGTGCACGCGCTCCGGCTCGGCGCCTTCGGCACGGGCCGGCGCGGTGACCGGCTCGGTGTCGAAGAGCTCGGCTTGGCCGGTCAGGTAGCCGTGCGGGTTGTTGAATAGATCAGGCATGGTCCCTACCCCCAGGTTGCCGCGTTGTACTGCGGGAGGGAAGCAACGAGCACGCGCGAGAAGCGGTCTCGGAACTCGCTGAGCCCCTTGAATAGCTCTGACTCGACTACGTCGCCCTCGCTGCACTGGTACAGGTAACAATCGAGCGATTTCAGCAGTTGCCACAAGTCCAGGTCGTACGTGCAGCCCAGCGCGTCTTTGAACTGGTACAGCTCCTCGCCCGCCAGCTCGCCGCCCTCATCCCCGTATCGCTCCGCCAGTGCGGCCGCGTTCATTGCGACAAGCTCTTGGCCGTACTGCTGCGCCCGTTCGCTGTCTTCTGGGCCGTGGTCGCCCGCGAAGTGCATGATGAACGCGGCGGTTGCAAGTGCAGGAGAACGCCTTCGTGGCGCGTCCCGTGCAGTCGCTGCACGAACTCAACAAGGTTGCTGATCGTCTCGTAGCGGATCATGAAGGCGCTCATCGGCCCACCTTCCCCTCTTGCTGTTCCGCCAGCGTGTCCGCTAGCTCGCACGCGACGCGCCAACCGTAATCGTCGCGCTTGCGGCGAAGCTTCCAGCACTTCGAGCCACGACACCACTGCCAGGACGGATAGGCGCTGCGAACTACGTTAAGGCGAGCGTCGGACGGGCGCCCCTTCGTAAAATAGAGTTCTATCCGGTTGCGGTCCTGGTTATCGCTTACGCGGATGTCTCCTGCCGTGTAGTCATCCCGCGCCGTTGTCGCGTGCTGCTCTTCGACTTCCCGGATACGCTTCTCCACACGCTTGATATTCGCGCCGAGATTCGACAGCGCGTAGCCAGGTAAACCGGTGACGCGGTCATTGCGGACCACGCTGTAAGGCGTCAAGGCGAGAAGTTGCAGAAGCTCGCGCGTCTTGCCGGGGAAATCCCCAGACAAGGCATCATGTATGCCCTGCCGGTCGTCTTTGTCGGCCTTCAGCTTGCGGACGCGGGCGTTAAATGCCTTGATTGTTTCGCGATCCGCTTGGAGGTCGGCCAGCTTCTCGCGCAGCTTAGCGACGGCCTCGGGGTCAGCGCTGCTGATCGCGTGCGAGGACTCGGCCGCGTCGGCCTTGCGGTTCCAATACTCCGCCTTCCCTTTTTCGTCAAAGGCGGCCCCCATCGCTTTGTCGTGCTTGGCGAGCGCTGCCCGATGCCGCTTTTCGGAGTGATGCCCGATCAAGATCGGCTGACCGGGCGGGATGCCTTCGATAGCGTCGTGGGCTGATGCAAACCTACCGTCGGAGCGTGCGTTGGCTTTTGCTGCCCGCTCTCGATAGCGGTCGATCCGCTCTTGTTTGCGTTGCTCGTAGTCGTTCACGACGCACCCCCTTCCGCGTGGGACAGCACGTCCGCCAGCAAGCCAGCCGTGCCGTTGTCTCGGTTTGGCGTAGAATCGGCGGGGCGGTTCAAGCCGGGACGTAACGCGCGGCGCAATTCCCGCAGATCAGCCGTGGACCGCACGCGATACGCTTCGACGCAGCGCCCGTGCGCCGTGGCCGATCCGGTCAGCCGATAGGCCACGTAGGTCGCGCCCCAGTGATTTGGGCCGGAATCCGCGCGCCGTTGCATGCGCTGGCAAAGGGCTATCGCTTCGCGCTTCGTGGCATTGTCCAGGACGACGGCGCAGCCACGGTCGACGTTATGCTCGCGGACGATGTATCCGGATTCCATCACGCCACCGCCTTTCGAGTCTCGACGGACTCGGCATCGTCGATGATGCCGCGTGCCGTCGTGGCGATGCGGTCCAGCGATTCGCGCAGCGACTTAGCGTCTCCGCCCCAAAGCGCGATATACCGGCTCGCCCGGACTTCGACATCCAACCCAAAGCGACGGCAAACCACGTAGGCGACGGATTCGGCTTCCAGTTCTGCCAAGCTGTGCGTGAACGTGCCTCGCTCCTTTTCGTTCCAGTGAAGCGCCTCATGCGCCAACTCGTGCGCGAGCGTCTTCGCCTGTTGTCCGGTAGGGTGCGCGTCGTTTACTTCGATTGCGCCGTTGTTGGACGCACCAAAAGCGTCCGGCCGGTCCGCAATCTTGCCGAATGTCACCGCGATGCCGCGCGTCGTCGCAACATCGGTGAGCCGCGCCAAGAGCGTATCGGCCGCGGCCGCAACTGTCGGCACGTCGACTTTCGGCAAGGGCTCGCCGTCAGTTTGCGATACGTCAAACACGTAGACAGGGCGGAACGTCAGGCCGTCCACGGTCTCGGTATCGCCGTTTGTGCTCTCGCGTTCTTTCTTGAACGGGCGCGGGGCGAATATCATAATCCCGTGCTCGCCCTTGCAGACGTGGCGACCGAATCCGTTCCACGCCTTGAAGCCGGCAACGCGCGAAGCGCTCGGACGCTGGCTCAAGATCAACATCACGTTGTGCCAGCTATAGCGATGGAAGCGCGCCTGCACGTCGAGAAACGCCTTGAACGTGTCGGACGCTCTCACCGCGTCGACCGCTTTCGCAAGCGATTCGACGTCATCGTCGATACGCGTCCGCAGCGCCTTCGCCTTGTCTTTTCCGCTTGGTTTCCGGGGACTTTCCGGTAGACTTGCCATGTCGAATCCTCCCTTAAAGGTTTCGGCCACGGGCTCGGATGTTACCAGCATCGCGAGCCCACTTGCCATTCACTGCATAGAGTGTGACACGTGTTTGGCATTAGTCAAATAGAAAATTCTACAAGGGGTCCGCTGTAGCAGAATCGTGGCTTGCGAACGAGTAGACAAGGTGGCCCGTCTCGTAGTGGTATCGTAGGTGTTTCGAGTACCGATCCATCATGTTGTTGCAGCGTGTGCCGTTGTATGGCACTGGGAATTGACGGCAGGGGAGAGCAGGCGAGCAGTCAAGGCGCTCTCCGAAGAAGACGCTTGGGACCCCTATCGCCCAGAAAGTGAACCAGACCCCCCGGCCCCGCGAGCGGGTCCCCCTATACCTAGGCTCCTCGGAAGGAGAACGGTTTTCGATGTGCGCTCGCCCCGTTGGGTTCGATCGGAAACGGTATGCACGCGTTCGGATGGATGACCGCAGAGTGGTGGCACACATCCAGTGCCGTCGCACGCCCCAAAGTGCCACCCCGTCCACGAGCATATCGACCAGACAGGATGGACACATCTGAACCCAGTCCTCGCGCTTGATCCGCGTCACAGCACGCGAAAGATAAACGCCAGGCAGAAGTACACGCCAATGCCAATGAAAAGCACGCCCGTGATCCGGCGCGCCCACCACTCAAACTGGGTGATCCGGTCGTACGCACGACCGACGGCATTCGTGCTCACGACGATCAAGATCGCGAACCCTAAGACCGGCAGGGCTGTCCCGACCCCGTACACGGTCGGCAACAAAAACGCTGATTCACTCTTCAGCGCCAGCGGTATGAGGCTACCAAAGAAAAGCGCCGCCGAACCTGGGCAGAAGGACATCGCAAACACGACGCCGAGCGCCAAGCCGCTCCATATCCCCCAGCTCTCGACACGCTTGCCGAGCCTTGCCGCGATACCTGAACCCCTGACGTTGAACTCGATGAGACCCACGAATAGCATCCCGACCAGGATCATGAGCGGCCCCAGGATCTTGTTCATGTTCTTCTGTAAGAAGTGCGAGACCAGCGGCGCCGAGAGCAGGCTCGATACCAGCAGGGCAGCGAGAACGGTATAAGCTACCGTCCGTCCCAGCGCATAAAGCAGACCGGTGGCAACCGCAGCGCGGGGATTGTCAATCCGCCTGCCGATGAACGAAATCGCAGCGATGTTCGTCGCCAGCGGGCAGGGACTGATGGAAGTGAGGACCCCCAGCCAGATGGCCGAACCAATACCCAATACCAGCTCACTCATCATGACCCGTTTCCGACATAGGCCGTAGCCTCGTCACGCACGTAACCCTTGAATTCCTGTTCGTCACCCACTAGCTCCCATACGCGCCCCAAGTCCTTCCACTCCTTACGCTTGCCGTTTTCAAGGAGCACCATGACCAACGCGCTGGCCGTCAGCTCGTATTCTTCCACGAAGTGCTCGTGCTTCGACTCTTCAACGTTGACCGCATGCCACTCGAGCTCGCCAGATGCGAAAGCGTCGGCGAACCCCTGCCTCAGAGCATCCTCGGCATACGCTTCCATAGCCAGGCAAGTGCGACAACGCTGCGTGCGGTGGAAGTAATACGCAACGAGCTTGTACTTCGGCGCGGTCGGCGCCTTCACAACTCTCGCCGGTTCCACCTCGACCTCGGCCTTTTCCTCGACGATGGCGACCGGCTCCTCGGTAATCTCGGTTGGCGCCTTGACAGCCTCTTTCACGTCCTCGAGGACCGTGACCGACTCCAGGGTAACCTCGGCCGGCGCTTCACCGGCTTCCGCCTCCTCCGCGACGACGGTACCCGGCATTTCGGTAACCTCGACCGGATGCTCAGTAGTCTCAACCGGTTCAGGTCGTGCTCCGGCACCGTTGCCGGTCGCCGCCGCGCTCGGGAGTGGCTCGGTCGTCTCGTCTGGTGCTCCGGTCGGCTCTCGGGCGTTCCGCGAGAACGACTCGCCAGCAACTAGGTATACGACACTCGCCGCCACGAACAGAAACAGGACGCTCGAAACAACGTTCTTGGCCTTCATCGTTAGCTCCTTGCCGCGTCTTTTCCATTCAGAAGTGACTTCACTTTGCTTGCGAGGCTGACGCGGCACCCCCGTGGCCGGTTCGCCACGTCACGGCCGCATCGCTATTCGCTGGCTTCCTTCTCCGCCAGCGCTGACGTAAGAATGATCGTTAGCTCCGCGTCGGAAGCCGCCTTACCGGACAGCTTCACTTCTCCGTTGATCACGAGCGCCGGCGTCACCATGACTCCGTAGTTCGTGATCTCCATGATGTTCGTTACCTTGCTGAGCTCATAATGCAGGCCAAGCCGGTCGGCCGCCGTCTTCACATTCGCGGCGAGAGCCGTACATTTCTGACAGCCGGGCCCCAAGACCTCGATCTTCACGTCGTCTCTCCTTAGCTTGAAATCAGCGATCCGTAGGTCAAGCCGACGATGGTCGCCATCACAATCACCAACACCGTAAACACAGCCGTCTTTTTCAATCCAATGACCGAGCGGATCACCAGCAGGCTCGGCAACGACAACGCCGGCCCGGCCAGCAGCAAAGCCAGAGCAGGTCCTTCATGCATGCCTCGTTCCATGAGCGCCTGGAGAATCGGTATTTCGGTCAGCGTGGCGAAGTAGAACAAGCAGCCCACGACGGACGCCACAAGATTCGACTTCACGCTGTTGTCGCCCACGAGGCCAGCGACTTGTTCATCAGGGAGCAGCGCACCGAGGAATCCGACGATGAACACACCGCCGAACAAGAGTGGAACCAGCAGCTTGGCGAAGTCCCAGGTATTGTGCATCCACTCCTTCACTTCGTCAGGCTCGAACCAGCGCCACACCATCAAGAGCACGGCCAAGCCCATCGCCCCAGCCAAGTACCATTTCATGTGGAAGATCGTTATGACCAAGCCCTGCGCTTCTTCGATGCGTTCGATTTCCGTCTTCGCAAGCGTGATCTTGTCGCCCACCTTCATGCCGGCGACGGGGCGGTCCACCTGCACCAGCACCTCGTCCTTGGTCTCCTGCAACAGAACCGCTGGTATCCTTGTGCCGTCGCTTCGGTGGATGGTCACGTTGCCCGGGTTGTACCAGTCGCTGAAGACCAGAAAGGCCATCATGCATGCAAAGTAGAGAACGGTCTGCCACAACGATCTCTTCGACGCCGGCGGTTCGGGCGTGACCGCGGCCGCATCCATGCGCTCTTGCTCATCCTT
Source organism: Phycisphaerae bacterium (assembly GCA_029260055.1). GTDB lineage: Bacteria > Planctomycetota > Phycisphaerae > UBA1845 > UBA1845 > JADFOB01. The sequence continues at coordinate 9,975 of JAJDDX010000207.1, read as the reverse complement.
CCGAAACACCACTGCCATGATCAGCCCGATGATCACGCCGAACACGATCGCACCCACCGCCCGCGCCACGCCGATCTGGAAACCCAGCACGCGCGCCGTCAAAAAGATCGCCAAGACATTCAGCGCCGGCCCCGAGTAGAGAAACGCCGAGGCCGGCCCAAGCCCCGCTCCGACTCTGTAGATTCCGGCGAACATTGGCAGCACGCTGCAGGAGCAAACCGCGAGCACGGTCCCGGAGACCGAGGCGACCGAATAGGCCTCTACCTTGTTGGCCTTCGGCCCGAGGTGCCGCAGCACGGCTTCCTTGGACAAGAACGTGATGATGCCGCCCGCGATGAACAGCGCCGGCACCACACAAGCCAGCGTATGATTGCGGGCGTACCATTGAAGCATCTTGAAGGCTTCGAGGATTGCGGCGGTTACCTTCGGGCTGGACAGCGGGAGGACGTAGGCTACGCCGAAAATGCCGGCAAACGCGGCGAAGATCTTCCACTCTCTCATCAACGTGCTCCGCCAATCATTCCTTTATGGCGATAATGGCATGGATCGCCTGAAAAAGAACGCACGTCAGGCGCCAAGCGCAACCCTATGGTCCTTCAGGTTCTGCTTCAGGACCGATTCAATACACTTCCAAAACCCTTCAAGGCATTGGATCTTCATCCGGTAGTACGTCTTGACGCCCTCCTTCCGCACGCTCACGATCCCCGCATGCTTCAAAACGGCAAGATGCTTAGACACGGTGGACTGGTCCGCCGGTACCAGTTCGGTCAGCTCGCAGACGCACATATCCTTCTCGGCTAACGCCTCCAGGATCAGCAGCCGGCTCGGGTGCCCGAGAGCTTTGGCTATGGTCGCCCGCGCCTCGTAATGTTGCATCGGTTTTCGTTTCATGCCTCTATGGCAATATTACCATAAAGTCACGCCATGTCAAGCATGACCTCCGAATCGCTCCCTTCTTCTTGGGGTCGGGCAGCCCGCCTCGGCTGTGGCCGAGGCCCTGGTCCGACACGAGGCACAAGGCGACACGCCAACAGACGGAAACTATTCGTTCCGGCTGCAAGCCCCCCCACCCAGCGACGACGCCGACTCGCCGTCGCGGCCTTCAAACGCGAGCGATGGCCGAGCTGAGCCATCTGCTTTATGATGGGGCGCGGGATCATGGACGGCTGACTCGCCTATGGACGAAAACTGCTCAGACACCAGCCCACCCGGCAGGCGCCGCCCGATACGCGCCGAGGACAGCGTGAGGCTGTCGCAGGCGATCCTGCATTGCGCCAATCGTGGCCTGCCCCGAGCCGCCTTCCTGCGCGAGGTGTCCGAGCTGCTCCTGGATTTCTCAGGGTGCAACGCGATTGAAGTGCGTCTGAACGACGGCGCGCTCCAGTACTGCTGGGAATCGGTGCGCCGACCTGAGAAGACCGTACGATTCGAACTTGCTGAATGGACGCGGACAGAATCCGGCCGCGTGATCCCCGCATCAAAGGACAGCACGGATCTTGAGCGATTGTGCAAAGACGTTGCCCTTCGGCGCTTCGAACCTGAAGCGCAGTTCTTCACCGATAACGGGAGCTTCTGGACCGGCGACGCGTGGGAGCCGGTCACGGCGGCCGAGGTCGGGGGACAGTCGGCAGGCTCCGAACCGTGGTGTGTGGGTGGGCACTACCGGTCGCTCGCGGTAATCCGGTTCGTCGTCGACGACGCGACCGTCGGGCTTTTGCACATCAAGGCCGAACATCCAAACTCGTTGACTCTTGAGGAGGTTGAGTTCTACGAGGGCATCGCGCAAACGCTCGGGCTTGCCGTTGCCGATCGGCGTGCCGAGGCGGCGTTACACGAGCGAGTCAAAGAGCTGACCTGCCTGTATGGCATTGCGCAGCTCGTCGAACGAACGAGCAGTACGTTGAGCGAGATGCTGGACTACATCGTCAAACTACTCCCACCTGCCTGGCAGTATCCCGACATGACGACGGCCAGGATAACGCTTGACGGGGGCGCGCACTTTACGCCTGGATTTCGACAAAGCAGATACATGCAAGCAGCGGCAATTGTCGTCCGGGGCCAGCGGCGTGGCATGGTCGAGGTTGCTTACGTCGAGGAGAGACCCGAGTTCGCGATCGGCGCCTTTCTCAAGGAGGAAGAGAAGCTAATCGGTGCCGTAGCCAGAGAGGTGGCACTGATCGTGGAACGGGCGGAATCCGGCGAGGAGAAAGCGAGGCTCGAACAGCAGCTCATTCATGCCGACCGCCTCGCCACGATCGGGGAGTTGGCTGCGGGTGTGGCGCACGAGCTCAACGAGCCCTTGGGAAGTATCCTCGGATTCGCTCAGCTCGCGGAGAAATGCTCAGACCTTCCAGAGCAAGCCGGGCGCGATGTCCGGAAGATTGTCACGGCATCGCTGTATGCGCGAGAAGTGATCAAGAAGCTGATGGTGTTCGCCCGGCAGTTGCCACCAAGGATGACAAGCGTCGATCTGAACGAGGTCGTCGAGGAAGCCTTCTTCTTCCTCGAAGGCAGGTGCGTGAAGGGCGGCATCGAGGTGATCCGAAATCTCGCCCAGGACTTGCCTGCGATCGAGGCTGACGCGGCGCAGCTCAAGCAGATAGTGGTCAACCTCGTTGTCAATGCCATCCACGCCATGCCTGACGGCGGCAAGCTGACGGTGGGCAGCCGTGCCCGCGACAGTTCCGTATCACTCGTCGTACGCGACACGGGCGCTGGCATGGATGACGAGACTCGCGAGAAGATCTTCCTGCCGTTTTTCACAACGAAAGACGTGAACGAGGGTACGGGACTCGGTTTGGCCGTTGTGCATGGGATCATCACCGCGCACGGTGGGTCCATTGACGTGTCAAGTCAGCCAGGAGATGGTGCCTGCTTCGAGATCGAGCTTCCCACAACAGTGCCGAGTGAAACGCAGGAGGCTGCCCATCATGGCACCCGTAGCTGAGAAGGAACGCATCCTCGTCGTCGATGACGCTCCGGATACGTTGGAGTTGATCGAGCGCAACCTGGCGGCGAACAGGTATCAGGTCTTCACCGCGCCCGGTGTTGCCGAGGCTACGCGCATCCTCGAAAGCACGCCGGTCGATCTGGTCATCACCGACTTCAAGATGCCTAAGGTCAGCGGAATGGATCTGGTGCGGCATATTCAGGAGAACTTCCGCGATACGCAAGTCATGATGATCACCGGCTACCCAACCGTCGAAGGTGCCGTGAACGCCATGAAATCCGGAACGCAGGAGTACCTCACCAAGCCTTTCACGGATGACGAGCTGCTGTCGGCTGTCGAACGTGTTCTGAAGGCGCAAAGGGCGCGTCGCAAGGCCAGCGGCGCTGCGGGTTCGCCGCCCTCGCCCTACTGCGGGCTCATCGGAGAATCGGACGCGATGCGCGGCGTGTTCCGGTCCATCGCCAAAGCCGCTTCGACCCAGGCGACGGTCCTGATCACCGGCGAGAGCGGCACCGGCAAGGAACTGGCCGCTCGTGCGATCCACTACAGCGGCCCGAGGGCATCTGCGGCCTTCGTTCCGGTCAACTGCGGTGGAATTCCGGAGAACCTGCTGGAGAGCGAGCTCTTCGGGCACGTCAAGGGCGCATTCACGGGTGCGGGCGAGTCACGTGCCGGCTTCTTCCAGGTGGCTGATGGCGGGACGATTTTCCTTGACGAGATCGGCAACACAAGCGTCCACATGCAGGCGAAACTCCTTCGGGTGCTCCAAGACGGCGAGATTCAGATGGTCGGATCGGCTCGCCCTCGGCACGTGGACATCCGGGTGGTGGCGGCTACCAACAAGGACCTCGAGGCGCTCATCAAGAACGAACTCTTCCGGGAAGATCTGTTCTTTCGGCTGAACGTAATCACAGTTCCCATGCCGCCACTGCGCGATCGTGAAGATGACTTCCTCCTGCTCGCTGTCCATTTCGCCGAGAAGTTTGCGGAGGAGTTGGGCAAGGCGCCGCCCAGCCTGTCGGACGAGGTCGTGCATGTTCTCAAGAGCTACCACTGGCCCGGCAATGTCCGCGAGCTACAGAATCTCGTTCAACGGCTGACCGTGATGAGCGAGGGTGACGTGATCGAGGTTCCGGAGCTGCCCTCGATGATGCGCTTCTCCGCGGCCAGGGGAGCGGGGCTCAACCGGACGCTGGCTGAGGTGGAAGCGGAGCACATTCGCAACGTGCTGGCCAGCACAACCGGCAACAAGGTGCAAGCAGCCAAGATACTCGGCATCGACAGGAAGACGCTTCGCGAGAAGCTCAAGGGCTCCGAATCCAAGTCGGCATGACTCATCATGTGCTGGGACGATTCGCCCCACTGGTTCAAACCTCCCCATTCTCTGGCCAACTCTTGGCTGTCCGGGCTGTACCGCCAGATCACCGCTCGACACTCGCGTGGGCACGCTGAACCTACCGTGAAATAAGGACTTAGCGTTCCATCCTGGGCTTGCCCTAACGTCCCCAAACGGCATCCCGGCCTGCCTTCCGGCTCCGGCACGTTGCGTGTCTTAGTAGTCCTTCGCCGCACGACCAACCGCGTCGAATAAGGCGCGGCTCGCGCGGTGCGAACAGAGCAAGTTGTCCTGGCGGAGACCACGCAAATGGACCGAGGCGAAGTCCTGAGCATCCTTGAACGGCACGACGGGAACCGAAGCGGGCTGATACCCATCCTCGAGGACATCCAGGCGAGGTACAACCACCTGCCGGCGGAGGCACTTACGGTTCTTGCCGAGGAGACAGATCGGTCCCTGACCGACATCTATGGCGTCGCGACCTTCTACAAGTCCTTCAGCCTGAAGCCTCGCGGCAAGCACCTGTGTTCCGTATGCACGGGCACGGCGTGTCATGTCCGAGGGGCTCCGATCATCACCGAAGAGTTCGAACGGCGCCTGGAGACCAACGCAGGAGACACGACACCAGACAAGGAGTTCACGTTGGAGACCGTGAACTGTTTAGGCGCCTGTGCGCTGGGACCGATCGTCGTCGTGGACGGCCACTACTTCTCCGATGTCAATTCCGCAGGCGTCAAGAGGATCATCAAGAAGACTCGTGCGGGGCTGGACAAGGTGCAGGTCAAGGCGGATCGGCGCATCTTCCCGGTCTCGGTCAACTGTTCGCGCTGCAACCACAGCTTGATGGACCCGGAGCACCCGGTTGACGAAGCGCCGTCGATTCGCGTGACGGCATCGTTTGGACGCAAGCACGGCTGGATGCGGCTGTCCTCCTTGTATGGCAGTCACAACCTTGAGTGCGAGTACGAGATTCCGGCCGACACGGTGGTTCATGTCTTCTGTCCACACTGCCACGCGGAGTTGAAAGGCGCCTCGGATTGTCCTGACTGTGGCGCGCCAATGATCTCCATGATCGTTCGCGGCGGAGGCATCGTGCAGGTTTGCACACGGCGCGGCTGCAAGGGACACATGTTGGATCTGAACGGAGGCGGCTTCTAAGCATCTGTCTCGAGCCGGCACATCGGTTCGGCGCCGAGCAACTTGATACGAGTTGTCCACATGCAAAAGCTAAGCACCATCGAAGAGTTCCAGGACTTGCAGGGGCGCCTGCTATCTGAGCGGGATCCGTCCGTCCCCACCATCGTCATTCCCGCGGGCACCTGTGGGCAGGCAAGCGGCGCCAACGATCTCATCCGCGTTGCGAAGCGCGAGTTGCTTGCCAGGGGGCTTACGGACAAGAACAACGTACGCCTTCGCGTCACCGGCTGCCACGGGTTCTGTGAGGCAGAGCCTTCGGTGCTTGTCGAGCCCGATGGTACCTTCTATCCGAAGGTCAACGCGCAGAAGATGGCTCGAATCGTCCAGGCCGTGGCGGAGCAGAAGACCCTTGATGATCTTCTCTACATCGACCCCGCGACCGGTGAGCGTGTCAAGAGACAGAGCGACGTTCCGTTCTTCAAGACGCAAGTGCGGACGATCCTGGGTCGCAATGAGAAAGTCGACCCGATACGCATCTACAACTACCTCGAATCCGGCGGGTACTCGGCTTTTGTCGGCGCCCTGACGCAAGGGGAGCCACGCTGGGCAATAGAGCAGGTCAAGGAGTCGGGTCTGCGCGGCCGCGGCGGCGCCGGTTTCCCTGCCGGTCTGAAGTGGGAGCTGCTGGCCGCGCAGCGCAACGGGCACGGCAAGTCGCTTGTCTGCAACGCAGATGAAGGTGATCCCGGCGCATACATGGATCGCAGCGTCCTCGAGGGCAACCCGCACAGTATTCTTGAAGGCATGTTGATCGGAGGCTACGCAACCGGCGCCAACGAAGGCGTCATTTATGTCCGTGCCGAGTATCCGCTCGCGATCAAGCACTTGGTCATCGCTCTGCGCCAGTGCCACGAGTTGGGATTGCTCGGAGAGAACATTCTCGGCACCGGTTTCTCCTTCGACATCAGCATCGTAAAAGGCGCCGGCGCCTTTGTATGCGGCGAGGAGACGGCGCTCATCCGATCCATCGAAGGCAAGATGGGCGAGCCCCGTCAGCGGCCTCCGTTTCCCGTGCAAAAGGGAATCGAAGGCAAGCCTACCGCGATCAACAACGTCGAGACCTGGGCGAATATCCCCGTCATCATCGCCGAGGGGGCTGAGACCTTCTCCAAGGTCGGCACCAAAGGTAACACCGGCACCAAGATCTTCAGCCTGGTTGGCAAGATAAGGAACACGGGCCTCGTCGAGGTCCCGATGGGCATCACCATCAACGACATCGTCACGAAGATCGGCGGAGGGCCGGCCGGTAGGGCCAAGATCAAGGCGGTGCAGACCGGCGGCCCGTCCGGCGGATGCATTCCGGTCAAGAGGTTCGATCTTCCAATCGACTACGACAGCCTGGCGGAAGCCGGATCGATCATGGGCTCGGGAGGCATGATCGTTGCGGATGAGCACACGTGCATGGTCGACGTGTCGAAATACTTCATGGGATTCCTCACGGACGAGTCTTGCGGAAAGTGCTTCACGTGTCGCAAGGGTATCCAGCGCATGCACGAGATCCTGGAGGACGTTTGCGAGGGGCGAGGAACGCTCGACCAACTCGATCTGCTCGAAGAGTTGGCCACGGTCGTCAAGGACGCGACGATGTGTGGACTCGGGCAAACCGCTTCGAATCCGGTTCTGTCCACCCTTCGGTATTTCCGCGACGAGTATGTCGAGCACATCGTCAACCAACGCTGTCCTGCCGGCGTGTGTAAGGCGCTTGTCAGCTACTCGATCAACGATGAATGCACGGGCTGCATGCTGTGCACGAAGTCCTGCCCGGAGAATGCGATCTCTGGCGTAAAGAAGGAGCGCCACAGTATCGATACCGGCAAGTGCATCCGATGCGGAGCCTGTGTAACTGTGTGCGAGTTCGAAGCCATCGACGTGGCCTGATGGTCGCGACGTGAGGATTGGAAACTGATGATCACGCTTACGATTAACGGCCTGGAAGCCACAGTCGATGAGGGTACGACCGTCCTCGAAGCGGCGAGATTCCTGGGCCTTCCGATTCCGACGCTGTGCCACATGGAAGGGTTGTCGCCGTACGGCGCGTGCAGGCTGTGCGTGGTGGAAATCGGCGAGGGCCCCAAGGCGAAAATCGTCAGCTCGTGCACGTATCCGGCACAGGATGGCCTGAGGGTACGTACCTCCTCGGCGCGCGTGGTCCGGGCTCGCAAGATGGTCCTCGAACTTCTTCTCGCCTCGTGCCCGCAATCGAAGACGATTCAGGATCTGGCCTCGTTTCACAACGTACGCCAGCAACGCTTCCGGCAGGAGCACGATGACTGCATTCTCTGCGGTCTATGCGTGCGTATGTGCGAGGAACAGATGATGGCCAAGGCTATTGGCTTCCGCGGGCGAGGCCAAACGCGCAGCATCGGCACACCGTTCGATGTCAGGTCGGAAGCATGCCGGCTGTGCGGTGGGTGCATGTATGTGTGCCCGGCATGTCAGCTCCGCTGCACTTATACGGAGCCGGACAAGGCAGTCTGCGGCGGCTGCGCAAACCTGAGTCCGCCTTGCGTCGATATCGAATCGTTTGACGACATGATGTGCTACATGAGCCCGTGTGTGGCCTGCGAGACCGCGGCACACTGATCAATGGAGGAATAGAGTCGATGTCAGTGACACTCTCGAGGATCAACGCTTCGGCGGCGACCCTTACAAAGAACCGGACTGAAGGCTCCATCACGCCGCAGTCGGGTATGTGCGTTACCTGTGTAGACGGGTGCGTTGGGATGTGCGAGATCGGAAAGTCTGCGTATCGCGGGCACGAGGTCATCTATCCGCAACCGTTCGGTGTGATCACGACGGCGTCGGAGAAGACCTACCCGGTCGACTATTCGCACTTCAACATCATGGGCACCGCCGTTGGGGCGCATGGCATCGAAGCCGATAGCGACAAAGCGATCTTCCCGGCCGTCGATCTCGGGGTCACCTTTGGCCACGACAAGGGGCTAAAGTTTCGGTATCCGTGGATCATTCCCGGCATCGGATCAACTAACGTCGCAACGAACAACTGGGAAGGTCTGGCCATCGGGTCTGCCTTGGCGGGGACAGGACTGACCATCGGCGAGAACGTTGTCGGCATGGATCCCGAGTCCGTCATCAAGGACGGCCGTGTTGTCGACACCGTGGACTTGAAGCGCCGCGTCAAGCTGTACAAGGATCACCAGCGAGAGGGCTATGGAGCCATCGTCGTTCAGGCCAACATCGAAGACACCCGCCTTGGCGTTCAAGAATACGCCATCGAACAACTCGGCGCTGAGGTCGTCGAACTCAAGTGGGGACAGGGCGCCAAGGACATCGGGGGTGAAGTCAAGATCACCAACCTCAAGAAGGCGCAGATGTTGTACGAGCGGGGTTACGTCGTACTGCCGAATCCCACTGACTCGCACGTGATCAAGGCATTCGAGCGCGGCGCGTTCAAGGAGTTCGAACGCCACTCGCGCATCGGCATGGTCAGCGAGGAATCCTTCGCCAAGCGCGTCGACGAAGTGCGCAAGGCCGGTGCGAAGTATATCTTCCTCAAGACCGGGGCGTACAGGCCGGCTGATCTGGCACGAGCGATCCTTTTTGCCTCCAAGTACAAGCTCGACCTGCTCACAGTCGACGCGGCGGGCGGCGGGACGGGCATGAGCCCGTGGCGCATGATGAACGAGTGGGGAGTGCCTCCAGTCGAGTTGCATTCGCTGCTCCATCAATACGCGAAGCGCTTGACCGAGAGAGGGCTCAAAGTCCCCGCGCTGGCGCTGGCCGGCGGGTTCACCTTCGAAGACCAGATCTTCAAGGGGCTCGCCCTCGGGGCTCCCTTCGTAAAACTCATCGGCATGGCCCGCTCGCCCATCGCGGCCGCGATGGTGGGTAAGACGATCGGGCGCACGATCAACGATGGTCAAGTCCCGGTCAACATCGAACGCTTCGGAAACACGAAGGACGAGATCTTCGTAACCGCGAGCGCACTCCGTAAGGAACTTGGCGATGAGGAGTTCGAGAGAGTGCCGACGGGTGCGCTTGGCCTCTACACGTACTACGAGCGTCTCGGGCAGGGTCTCCGCCAGCTCATGTGCGGCAGTCGGAAGTTCTCGCTCGAGTACATCTCGCGTGACGACCTGGCGAGTTTGACTCATGAAGCCGCGGACATCAGCGGCATTCCGTTCATCACAGATTTGGACAAGGTTCAGGTTGAGGACATCCTCAACGACGGATGCGGGCCGGCGACGCGACACGAATCGCACCAAGAGATCCCCGTAGCCTCGAAGGGTTAAGAGTTTAGGAGTGTATGGAATGTCAACGAACGGATATAGCGGTTTGTGCTCGACATGCGTTGGTCGCACCAGTTGCACCTTTCCACATTACGAAGATCGCCCGCGAATCTTCTGCGAGGAGCATGACTGGACGTGGCAGCGACAGATGGCGTTGACCGCTACCGCTACCGCCACGGTCACGGACAGAGAACCCGTTGCGCGGCGGGCTGCGGCACCGCCCAGAGAGTCTCGATTTAAGG
>JAJDDX010000206.1 GCA_029260055.1 Phycisphaerae bacterium | reverse complement strand
TCAAGCGATCGCGTTGCCTGGGGCCTATTTGACAAGGCAAACGATGTTTACGCAGGGCACGTCTTTTTCACTCACGATGAAACCGACCGCTGGGAGCTTGGCTTTATGCTGCGGCAATTCTATTGGGGCAACGGGTTGGCCACGGAGGCGGCCGCCGCTGCGCTTGTTCTGTTCGGGCGGACCCACCCAGATGCAAGTGTTTTCGCCACGGCGGACGTTCCAAATTTCGCGTCACACAGGGTTCTTGGCAAGGTGGGTTTTTCTCAAGGACTAGAAAAGTCCGATGCCTTCGGTCCTTACTTGGAATTCATACTGGGCAACTCCTGAGTCAGTGGCCTCAGCCCAGTTGATGGGCTAGGGTTGTCTACATGTCGCACTACTTCACCGCAGCCGGAAGCGCCTCGGTTCTCCCGCTATTGTTACTGCTCGCCCCTGCATGCCAAGAGCAGGCTCGAAACGAAACCCCCCTGGCGGACTCGTCCTTTGACCCCAAAGATCCGCACGCCATGGTTCCTGGCGCGCCGTCTTTACTTAACCGAGAGAAACTCGAGGAAATCGTCCGTAACAACACTGATGCCGTACAAGCCTGCTTCGAAAAGAATCTCGTTGGCAAGGCAAAGCGCGAAGGGCGCGTCGTCGCGAAATGGGCCATCGGACCCAAAGGAAATGTCGGGGAAGCAGAGATATCCGAGACAACCCTCAAGGATAGCAAAACCGAGGAATGCATCGTCGCTGCGATCAAAAGCTGGAAGTTCCCAGCTCCCGCCGATGCTCCCGCTGTTGTGTCGTTTCCCTTTGAATTGCGCGCAGTCGAAACCAAAGCCGCCGTCCCAAAAAAGAAATAGCACGTGAAGGCGACGAGTAGGTAAGGAGCGGCGCGGGCCCTACCTGATTCGCCAAATTTGGTTTTGCACTTCTGCGGTGCTACAAGAGGGGCCGCCAAAACACCCGGCGCCGCCGGTGCCACCGGTGTAGAAGAACAAAGATCCCGTACCGTAGTGATACGTCATGGACAACGGCTTGTGGAATATGGGACCCGTTGCCCCTGAAGTTCCGCGACCGAAGCGCATTGCGCATGAATTGTTTGGAAGCGCCCCCGGCGATGGCACGCCTGCCATAGTGCTCACTCGGCCAGTGAGCACGTCCACCTGTCGGATAGTGTAGTTGTCGAAATCCGCGACGTAGAGACTGGTGCCGTCCGAGGCCAGATCCCGTGGTCGGTTGAACTGCGCAAGAGTCCCATCATAGTCATCTCGGTATCCAGCGCCAGAGGCAGCGTCACCTACGAAACGTTCGAGGAAACTGGTAAAAACATTGTACCGCGAGATGGTGTGATCGAAATTGTCCGACACATACAAAAATCCCGAGTTGTCGGAGGCCATGTAGCGTGGGCTGAGTAGACTTGATCCGCCGGCCGAGGGCAGGATCCCACCGAATCCCTCTTGAAAGGCGTGGCCACCGGGGCATGTTGGATCCCCCACAAGGGTAGCGACCTCTGTTGTACCAGGATCAAAACGGCGCAGAGTTCCGCAACCATTGTCGACAAAATACAGGTCGCCAGCGAAATAGGTTAGGCCACGGACACCGAGGCGAGCGTTGCGACCAACGCCATCGACGTGGCCGGGTGGACCGCCAGCGACAATTTGTTCGAGCCCGGTACAGTTGGCAGCCCCACCCCGTAGAGCTGCGTCGCACGCGGCGATATCTAGGGCGTAAAGATAGCTCTCAGTGGCGGGTGAGCAATTTGGACCACCCGACCCAGCGAACCAAATGGTTTTGCCGTCGCTCGCTGAATAGGCGAGGTGCATGCCGTTGTTGGTGGGATCTGTTGGGCTTACGGGGGCAGTGATGAGCTGGCCCGTGCAGGGATCCGTACAGTCTGGGTTTGCGCCGTCGGTGCACGGCGTGGGACTTGCGCGATGGTGTGCAATACACGCTTGTATGTCCAACCGCGACAACTCCCCCGTCAACTCGTCGCCCCACCACAAGTAATCGTCATCGCTGGAGACGGTAATGCCGCCGGGCCCGGTCATATGGAACGTGTCGGTAACGTTAAGAAAGTTGCAAGTCGTGTTGCAGTCGTCGCCGTTGGCGGGCAAGCACAGCTGCGGTGGGTTGGGGCCGGCGGGACAGTCGCTATCTACGGTGCATGCGGTGGTTCCGTCAGCGCAGATCTGCGGACCCTCATCACACGCCTCATCTGCGCCCACATCCACGTCAAAGGCGGGGTCGGTACTGTCGCCACAGGTCAAACCGAGGCTTTCAAACTGGCACGCGGCGCTGCAACCATCCCCATCTCGGGGAGCACAAGAGGAATCTGCCATCGCGCTGCAAACGTTAGGGTCGGCGGTACAATCAGTGGTGGCATCCGCACAAAAGGAACCGTCGTCGCATTGTTCACCCGCAGACGGGTCCGTCTTGCCGTCGCCACAGGTAGGAGAAGCCTCCACCAGGCAGGTACTGCTACAACCATCGCCGTCCACCGTGTTGCGGTCATCGCACT
>JAJDDX010000205.1 GCA_029260055.1 Phycisphaerae bacterium | reverse complement strand
CGTTGGCGCGTTCTCCCGCGGTCGAAAGTCCCCATCTTGTTGGATTCGAGATAAGATTGGCGGACGAGGCGGCCGGTGTGGCGGCCGCCGCCGCTCGACGTCTTCCAGCGACCACAGCGATGACGGGGCTCGTGCCGGCTTTGGTCTCGGTTGGCGTCCAGTGTGCGACGCGGCTGGCGGCAACGCAGGTGGCTCTTGGCATCTCCCAGCACGCCGACGCGGACCATCTGGGGCTGGCGACCGTGGTGGGGCAATCGGACCGGCTCAAGGAGTTCGTCCACGCGACGAACCTCGCACTCGACGCCCTGACGCCGCAGCGGGCCTCCTTACGACTGGAAGCGCCGCTAATCGACCGTACGTACGCCGAGATCGTAAAGTTGGCGGCGCACGTGAGCATTCCGTTCGAGCACACGTGGAGCTGCACTCAGCCGCCGTCGACCGGCGCTCGCCCGTCGGCGGTTTGTGGCCGGTGCGATGCGTGCAAGGCCCGCGCGATGGCGTTCACCGATGCACGGTATGCCGATCCGCTCACGACCAGTCAGCCGGTGCGACCGGCCACGCCGCTCCCCGCCTAGTACGCCGCACGGATCCCGGCGCGCCGGGACTTGTCCGTGGCACCGTGACTCAACTGAGTTTTGGCGCACGATTGGCGGTAACGAGAGCCATCCTACTTCTTGTAGTGCCTCGCGAGGCGTTCGAGCGCGCCTTCGAGCTTCGTGACCGTGGCGGGGTCGGCGGACTGTTTCGTCTTCATGGCGGCCGACATGACGCCGTGGTGGTCAGCCAGCTTGGTGAGATAGGCCTCGTAGCCTTCGGCGCCCGGGGCAACCGGCTTGACTTTTTGGGTCAGGAAGTACTCGGCCACGACCGTGATGATGTGGGAGGCGTGCTGTTCCTTTGTCGCCACCCATCGAGCCGCCTGGTTGAAGGCGGTGGCGTCGTGCTGGCCGGAGAGCTTGACGATGTGGTCGATCGCCTTGGCGATCGTGGCTGTGTCCTCCTTGAGGCGGGTGATTCTGGCTGCGTCGTCGTAGATACCGCAGGGGACCTGGCAATGGGCTTCGGCGCGGTCTTGCCGCACGATGATCAATCCGGCTGAGGCGATGATGGTGAGAACCAACAGCGATGCACCGACGAAGTTGTATCTGCTCATCTTTTTTCTCCTGAGTCGTGGGGTCTGAAGTGGGCGCGGTGTGGACCGCGCAGCGACAAGTCGAGCCGGATTCTCCCGCGTCCCTGTGGTGTGTCAAGCCAGGGGCTTTTTCCGCCGCGGAGCCGAATCGAAGAACGACTCGATCTGTTCTTTCGTGGGTCGCGGTGCGCGGCTCAGCCAGCCGGCGAGCAATCCCCAGGTGGCTACAAGCGCCCACCAGCCGTGCCGTTTCATCTCGATGCGGGTAACGTGCTCCACGGCGACAACAAAGCAGTGCGAACCATGGAAGACGACGAGCGAAGAGTCCCGCGCGTCCAGCAGCCGGTACGCGCAACGATTGTGCCAACGGCGGTAACCTCGACTCATGACGCCCCCTGGGACGATCCACCAGTCCCAATGCCAGCGCGTTAGATAGGCCACAGCCGGTATGATGACGAACACGCAGATGATCATGTACTTGTACTCTCCGTGGGAGACACGGCGCGCGCACATCACCAGCGCGATGAGCGGAAGTACCACCTGAAGAAGGACGCGCCCGGCGCGACGAACGAACGGCTCTGAGGGCGCCTCGACCAGCTTCTCCGGCGGCTCGTCCAAGTCACGCTGCGTACTCTGGAGCAGAAGTGCGCAGAGTTCATCGGAATGTTGTGCCATCTCGATCGGCTCGAACCGCAGGTCCGCGGGTGCCGGGCGCGGCAGCTCGGGATTCGCCTGCGCACCGCATACGACAACATGGCCCGGACCGATCGCCGGCAGCATATCAACAAGTGCGGCGTCCGGGTTCGTGGAGGATCGAATGACCCACTCGACGTAGCGATGCGGGAGGCGAGTCCGGCCACGTTCGTCTTCGACAATTCGCTTCAAGCGTTTGGACCGCACCGGGTTGCGCTGGACGCGCTCCGTACGCCGGAGCCGGGCTACGCACCAATGCCACAGAGTCGCGACACACGTCGGGATGGCGGCCCACGCGACGATGGCCACCGGCAGGCTGTTGAACACGTCGAATCCGGTAGCCGCCAACGCCAGGTGGGAAAGCCCGGCCGCCGCGCAGTAGATCACAAACGTGGCGGCGCCGATGAGGATCGTCGCCGCGAGGTCCGGCTCATGACGCGGTGGGTTGATCCAGCGGACTCGGATGTCCGGGCATGCTTCGGACGGTGGCGCGTCAGTGCTCGTCATGGCCGACAGATGCTAGCGTGGCTCCAATCGACACACCAGCACTTCAATGCGCCCCCCAACTTGACAGTTTCGGCTCGTTGTGGACATTGTTCGCCATGCCACAGCAGAAGGACAACCGGAAGCTCGAGGCTGAGCTGACCGAAAGCGTCGAGGCGAAGCTTCCCGGCGTGACGGTCGAAGTCGGCCTCTCCGAGCGATGGAAACGGATGTGCGTGACCTTCCGCTGGACGGGATTCGCCGGCCTGCTGCCGGAGGAACGCTTCCAGCGACTGGTGCGGGTGATCCCCGAGACCTTCCGGGAGGAGCGGCTTGGCGGTTTCGTGTGGCTCGAGCTGACGCCCGACGAGTCGATCGAGGAGTTCCTCGCCTTCCCGCGAAGCGAGGACATGGCGGATCGCGAGAGCGCCATCTACGCCGCACTCGTCAAGTCGGGCTTCTTCGATCGGCTTGCCAAGGCGTTGGGGCCGTCGCCGGACAAGACCTGCGGCGGCGACTTCGCGGAGGCCATCGCCGCCCTGTCGAGCAAGAGCGCCGCGGCTGTCACCGCGACCGACGCCAAGCTCGTCCTCATTCGGCATGGCGTCTACTGTGATTGCCAAGTGCTTCAAAGCGCCCAGCCGGAGCTTGCAGATCTTTATGCCGGCGTGGCATGATGCGGTTTGTGCGCCAAGGTCCTCGTCTCGATAGATAGCCCTTCGGCGCCATGTTCGAATTCGACATCAATCACACGGACGGCCACGCGAGGCACGGTGTGCTCACCACACCACACGGCCCGGTCGCTACGCCCGCGTTCATGCCGGTCGGGACAGCCGGCACCGTCAAGGGCGTGACACCGACACAGCTCCGCGCGACCGGCGCGCAGATGATCCTGGGCAACACGTATCATCTCCAGCTTCGCCCGACGGCGGATGTCGTGCGCGAACTCGGCGGTTTGCATCGTTTCACGGGGTGGGACGGTCCGATGTTGACCGATAGCGGCGGCTTCCAGGTCTTCTCGCTCGGTAAGATTCGCAAGATCGACGACGGCGGTGTCGAGTTCCAATCGCATATCGACGGCGCGACGATGCGGCTCGACCCGCGGATTGCCACCGACGTACAGAACAAGCTCGGCGCGGACGTCATCATGGCTTTTGACGATTGCCCGCCGCTGCCATGTGAGGCCGACCGGGTCGAAATCGCAGTCATGCGGACGATTCGTTGGGCGGCCGAGTGCAAGGAGGCACACGCTCGGACCGATCAGGCCTTATTCGGCATCGTTCAGGGCGGGCTCGATCTTCGTCTGCGCGAGCACTGTGCGACGCAGCTCGCCAAGATCGGCTTTGATGGCTACGCGATCGGCGGGCTCTCCGTTGGCGAGAGTCATGACGAGATGGTCGAGGTGCTCAGACCGGTGGTGCCGATGCTTCCGGCGGATCGGCCGCGGTACTTGATGGGCGTGGGTATGCCGCGGGACATCGTGGCGGCTGTCGCTGCCGGCGTGGACATGTTCGACTGCGTGTTGCCGACGCGGAACGGGCGGAACTCCCAGGCGTTCACGGCGACGGGGCAGCTCAAGATGCGGAACGAGAAGCACCGTCTGGACGATTCGCCGTTGGAGGCCGGCTGCGATTGCGAGGCTTGCAAGTTCGCTAGTCGCGGCTACATTCGCCACCTGTTCAACAGCGGCGAGATGCTGGGCCCGACGCTGACTTCGATTCATAACCTTCGGTTTTACCAGAGGTTCCTGTCGCGAATCCGCGAATTGATTCGCGAGGATAGGCTGGCGACAATCGTGAACGAGTATCCGATCGCGGCTATGCCCCACGCGGCGTCCGACAGCGAGTAAAAGACATGACGTTTCTAGCGATGATATTGGCTCAGGCGACCCCGCCGGCCGGCCCGGCCCCGACTCAGGCGCCGCCGACCGGAATGGCGATCTTCCCCATCGCCCTGATGATCGCGTTCGTCGTGTTCATGATGATGTCCGCGCGATCGCAGAAGAAGCGGGAGAAGCGCGATCGGGACGACATGCACTCACGACTCTCCAAGAACGACCGCGTGCTGACGATCGGCGGCGTGGTGGGCACGGTGATTACGGTCAAGGAGGACGAAGTCGTGCTCAAGGTCGACGAATCGACCAACACGAAGATGACTTTCGTCAAGTCCGCGATCCAGCGCATCGTATCCGACGACAAGCTCACAGCCGACGCGCGGTAGCACACGGGGCCGGCTCGGCCATCACTCTCGATCAAACCGACTATTGTCCGTAGCAGTCAGAGCGGCACCGGGGATTCTACGCGCGAGCCCGCGCGATGGACTCGATCAGTCGCTCGTGCAGGCCGGGCGCTGAGGCGAGGGTAGGCAGGTCGGTGTTCGGGTCCTTGGTCAGGTCGAATGGTGTAATTGGTCGGCCGGCCGGATCGGTCATGACACCGCCCGCCTCCGTCACGAGCAGCGCTCCGGCGGCGACATCCCAAATCTTACAGCGTTTGCAGAACGAGGCGTTTAAGGCTCCGGACGCCACGAGCGACAAATGAAGCGCGGTCGAGCCCGTGTTGCGTAGGACGAAGCCGCGCGTGGCGACCCAAGCCTGGAGGGTGCGGACGGTCAGCTCGTCCTTGCTCGAGGGGATGCCGATCAGCGTGTCTTTGTGCGCGGCGGGGTCCGCGACCCGGATCGGCTGACCGTTGAGCGTGGTGCCCCGCCCTTTCGCCGCGGCGAAGACCAATTCGCTGTTGTGCTCAGCGACGACGCCGATGATCGGTTCGCCCCGGTCCAGCAGGGCGATCGCCGTGGCGTAACATGGCAGGCCCATGGCGTAGTTCCGCGTGCCGTCCAGCGGATCGATGACCCAGCAGTGGCGAGCGGTCGCCGGATAGGCCTGGGTGGACGTGTCGGCGAGGGTCTCCTCAGCCACGATGGCGTGGTCCGGGTGGGTTTCGGCGATCCGGCCGACTATGAGGGCCTGAAGATCGTGGTCCACGTCGGTGACGAGGCTGTGGTCTTCCTTGCGAGCGATGGTCTCGGGCCCGCTACGGGATCGGGTCAGGCGCACAGCCTCAGCGGCGAGTTGGGTAGCGAGTGCGAGGTACGTTTGGGGTTCGGCGTCGGCCATGGGTCCGATCATAGTCCCGCGATGGCGGCTTTCCAGTGGGCGGTGGCGAGCCCGTTTCCGGCGGCACGGGCGGCGATCTTGTTGTAGACTCTATGATGGACTCGATACAGAGCGGCTGTTTCCGCAGCTCAGCCGCGGCTCCGGGAGGCCCGAAATGCCCACGGTCCTGGATCCAAGACACCTCCGCGTGGGTGCCCATCATCGGTTCTGGCTGGTGCTGGCGGCCATGCTCGCCTTCATGATTGCGGCGTTGTGGTGCCAACCCGTAGGCTAAACCGGCCCCACGGGCGTTATCCGCACCTCGGCGAACCGTCGTCGCCCCATCTCCGCACGCCCCTCCTGTTGACGCGGGTATGTCTCGACTGCAAGATCGACCCGTGACGGACACCCCGCTTCGCATCCTCTTCGCCGAACCTTATGATGCGGCTGCCGTTGCGCGCATGGTCGAAGTGGGTGATGTGACGATTCTGGAGTCGTGCGCCGCCGCCTCGCTGGTAGGGGCGGTGACGGATTGCGATGCGCTGCTGGTGCGGACCGGCGCCCGTGTGACGCGCGAGGTCATCGAGGCAGGCGGGCGGCTTCGCGTGATCGGCCGCGGCGGGGTCGGAATCGACAATATCGACGTTGAGGCGGCCAAGGAGCATGGGGTCCAGGTCGTCTATACCCCGGCGGCCTCGACCGATGCCGTGGCGGACTTGGCGGTCGGGCTCATGCTGGCGGTGGTGCGGCAGATCGTGGCCGCGGACGGCCTGGTACGCTCCGGGCGCTTCGCCGAGGGGCGCAAGTCGTTGATCGGCCCGGAACTCGGGGCGTTGACGATTGGCATCGTCGGGCTCGGGCGGATCGGAAAGGCGGTCGCGAAACGATGCCAACTCGGCTTTGGCGCGCGTGTCGTCTATAATGACATCGTGGATCCTGGCCGAATCGACTTCGAGGCCACCGAGCGGACCAAGGAGCGGCTCTTCGGCGAGGCGGACATCGTCAGCCTGCACGTGCCGCTGACGGGGTCGACTCGCGGTCTGATCGGCCCGGACACGCTTGCGACTTTCAAGCGAGGGTCGATTCTGATAAACACCGCGCGCGGAGCGGTCGTCGACAGCTCGGCGCTGGCTGAGGCGCTCGATACGGGTACGCTGGCGGGTGCGGGGCTCGATGTAGCCCAGCCGGAGCCGCTTCCGGCAGGGCATCCCTTGCTTGGGGCACGGAATGTGGTGTTGACGCCGCACGTGGGCGCCCGCAGCCCGACGGCTTTGGCGCGGATGAACGAGGTGGTCGAGGACGTGGCCCGCGTGCTCGCCGGCGAGGCGCCGCTGTTTTCGGCCTGGTGATGACTTCCGTAGCGCATCGCCGCCAATGTGCGGTTAAACTGGCGCTGGCCTGTTTTGGGCTTGCAAAACGTCCTCAGGATCGTTAAACAGCGCCTTGGCCGGTTGCCTGTCGACAACGGGCAGGCGGCTTTCACTCGGCGGATTCGGGCGGCGCGGTTCGAAGTCGCCAGGTGGGTCCCTCTCGATACGGGCCTGACCATAGGTAATGCTCGGTAAGCTATGCACCTACTATTAGTTGCGCAATCGATGGCGGACTCCGGTACTGACTGGACATGGGTCGCCATGCTCACGCTCGGGATTACGGCAGCCGTCGCCCTGCTGCTGGTCTACCCGGCGATGGTACTGCGCAAATACGTACGCATCCTGATCCACATCATGGACGACGTAGCACCCGTGGTCGAAAACGGCAACGGCGAGGGGCCGAAACTGGAAGGTGAGAAGGTCAGCTTCCGCGCTACCGACGGGCACGGCCTCGAGGGGGTCATTCTGTCGGGGCAAACGACAGGCGCGAAGCTCGGGATGGTCGTGTTCGCTCACGAGTTCGGGTCGGACCGATCCAGTTGCCAGCGGTACTGCAGGCCGCTTCTGGAGGCCGGGTATGACGTCTTCGGGTTCGACTTCCGCGGGCACGGAGCGTCGCCGTCGGAGCCGGGTTACCGTCCGCGGCAGTGGCCAAGCGACCGGGAGCAGGCGGACATGCTCGGGGCGATAGCGTTTATCGGTTGCTGGCTCGAGCAGCACGACCGATCGCGCGACGTGGGATTGTTCGGTATTTCCCGCGGCGGCGGTGCCGCGATTCTGGCATCAATCGGGATTCCGGCCGTCAAGGCGATCGTGACCGACGGTGCGTTCAGCAGCGACGCCGCGATCGAGTACCTCATGCGTCGCTTTGCCACGATCTTCGCGAAGATTCGCGTCGTCGCCGAAAACCACCCACCGACGTTCTGGCGGTTTCTTCGCTGGTTGTTGTTCCGTGAGTGCCGCCGCAAGTTCCATTGCACCTTCCCATCCGTTCGCAAGGCCGTGGTCAAGCTCAAGCGAAAGCCGATGTTGCTGATCCACGGGGAGAAGGACAGTTACATTCCGATCGCGCAGTCCCAGGCCTTGTACGAAGTGGCGCGCGGTCCGAAGTATCTGTGGGCCGTACCGAACGCGAGCCACAATCAGGGCATCATGGTGCAGCCCAAAGAGTACGCCAGGCAGGTGCTGCGGTTCTTCGGGGAGCACCTCGCCACCGCCGCCGAGCCGGCGGCTGAATCCGCGGTCGAGGCGATGAGAAGCCCGAGCATCCTCCCGCCGAAGAAGATCCCGACTCAGTACGTGGGTGCAGCCGCCGGGGCGACCGTGCACCACACGCCGGGTCAGTCTCAGTGACCGACTCGTAGGGCGCTGCCTGCTTGGCGGGAACTCGCCGATCCACCGTTTCCGGGGAATCTCATGTCGAACGAGCCTACGAATCCTGATCATGCGTCGAACGCGACTCAGTCGCACGGTGACGCGGACGCCCCGAAGGACCTGAAGGTGAAGATTGCCGAGCAGAAGTTGCTCGTTGATTGGAAGGACGGTCGCAAGAGTGAGTTTCCGCTCGCGCAGTTGCGGAAGCACTGTCCTTGTGCGACGTGTCGAGGCGAGCGCGAAGTCGTCAACGACAATCCGCTTACGATCCTGAAGTCCGATCCGCGCGACCTTCGGGTCGTCGATGCGAGGCTGGTCGGTAACTACGCAATTCAATTCATCTGGTCGGACGGCCACGACGCGGGCATGTTCGACTTTCGTTTTCTTCGGTCGCTCGCCGGTCAGTAGCTGTGGTAGGGCATGTCGAGGCACGAGACATGCCTTCCCTGACGCACGTTTTCGGCACGTCTCGTGCGGGGGTGCCCCATGTCCTTTCGGACATGGGGGAGACGATGACGGATGTTCAGGAGCTCCACCATCTGCCGACGCCAGCGGTCGGAGATCATCGCCGTCCCAACCTCCAGAGTAGGATGGCCACCCGCCGGTCGCCCTTCGACCTGCCAACCCGTGACGGGCGGCGTTGCCGGTCAGTACCGCGAATGTGAGCGAGTGGCTCGGCGACCTGTGCGCGTCACGCATCGCCGCCGACCCCGCATGCGTTTGGCCGCTCCCTTGCGGTCGCGGTACTGATTGTCGGCACGTCTCGTGCGTCGACGTGCCCTACGATGGTGCGGCAAGCCGCACCCTACGCTCTACGTTCCCGGGCGCTCCCTTACGGTCGCGGTACTGATCGCGGGTACGCGGCCTCTCATCCCGCCTTGGATTGGGGCGCGTCGTTAGCTGCCGTCTCGCGTGAGCGGACTTTGAATTCCTCGTAGAGTCGTCGCGTGGTGTCGCCTACGGTGCCGTCGCCGATGGGCTCGTCGTCGACGGACGTAACCCCCAGCACCTCGACCGTCGTGGACGACATGAAGAGTTCATCGGCGCCCATCATCGTGTCAACCGTGAAGGACTGCTCTTTGACGGTCAGGCCGATGGCCGAGGCGCAAGCGATGATGAAGCCCTGCGTGACTCCGTGCAGCACGGAGTCATTTCGCGGTGGCAGGATCAGTTCTCCGGCGCGAACCATGAAGATGTTCGCGGAGGTGAACTCGCGGACCTCTCCTTCTTCGGTGACGAAGATGGCGTCGTCGTAGCCGCGGTTGATCGCGTCGTTCTTGGCGAGCACGTTCGGCAGAAGGGTGATCGCCTTGACGAAGCAGTTTGACCAGCGGATGTCACGGGCCGTCACCGTGCGCGCGCCGCGGAGGCGCAGCTCGTCGGACACTCTCGGTAGCGGCTTGAAGGTCATGATCACGGTGGGTTCGACGCCGTCGGCTACTACGTGGGACCGTGAGTGAGCGCCACGGGTGATCTGGATGTAGACCATGGCGTCGTCGGTCGTGCCTGTGCGGCGCAGGCCTTCGATGATGATCGGCTCGAGGGCGCTGGGCGTCAGGGCGTGTTCGAGCGAGACCGTCTTCAGGCTGCGTTTCAATCGGCGCATGTGTGGTTCGAGCAGGAAGGGGCGGCCGTTGTAGACGGCGACGACTTCGTACACGCCGTCCCCGAACTGAAATCCCCTGTCCTCGATCGAGACTTTGGCTTCATCGATCGGGCAGAACGTGCCGTTGATGTACGCTAGTTCCTTCATTGCTGAGCATCCGTGCTAGGTTCCGGCGCCGGTTTCCCCAGCGCCGCTCGAACATCCGCCAGCCACTGCATCGCCTGGCTGCGCCGATTCTCGTCACGCAGCGTTCGGCACACTGAAGTCAGGTGCCGGTCCGCCATGTCATACTGTCTCAAGTCTCGTGCGTAAATGATCCCCAGCAGCAGTCCGACTTCGGACGCCTCGGTCGACCGCGGATAGCATTCGAGCAACCGTTCAAAGGCGGCCGCGGCTTGGCGGTGACGGTCCGTCTGGTAGAACTCTCTGCCGACTTCGAGTTGCTGCCGTTCGGGAAGGCACTGTTTAGGATCATCGGCAAAGAGGCGCTCAAAGAGTGAGGCGGCTTCCGCCCGTTGGCCGCGCTCCAGGGCTGCCGCGATTTCGGTCCGCAGGTCGGAGATTCGATCGAGTCGCTGGTCCTCAGCCTTTTGCCGCGCCGGGTCGACGGCGGCGGTGCGCGCGACCGCACCGAACTGGGCGCGCTGAGCCGCGCCGGGTGTCGCCATCGCGGACGCGAACTCGCGGCGCTGGTTCCATCGCTTCCACAGGGCGAGCATGTCGAACTGATCCCGCGGCAGCGCCCGCATCAAGAGCATGGCCATTGCCGCTACGAAACCGAAGAGGTAGCCGGACAAGTGGGCCTGGTAGGCGACCATGTCACCCGGTCCGGAGAGCATCGGGCCGACGATGTTGTCCCACACGATGATCTTCAGGCCGATGACGATCATGGCCGACACGTTCACCATGTGGATGAAGATGAGCCAGATCAGGACTGTCACTTTGCTGCGTGGGAAGAGGGCCAAGTAGGCCGTCGTGATCGCCGCGATCGCACCCGAGGCGCCGACGAGGTGGAACGACTCCTGCTTCAAGGCCGCGTATCCCCACGCCGCAAAGACGCCGCCGGCGAGGTAGAAAAGCGTGTAGGCCCAGTTGCCCATCTTGCTGTTGACGCTGTTGCCGAACACCCACAGGAAGATCAGGTTGCCGAGCACGTGCATCGCACTCGCGTGGACGAACTGATAGGTAAGGAATTCGTGGAACCTCGGCGCGTCCGAGTGGAATGTGAGGTACTCGTCGGACAGCGCGGCCATCTGCGGTCCGGCGAACTGCTCGTCGAAGGCGAAGTAGAGGAGGAAATTGAGCGTGATCAGGACGTAGTTGGCCAGCGGGGTGCGCCGGATTTCTGATTCGGTGCGGATTGGCAGGATAAGCAGCATGTCAAGTCAAACCGATCCAAACGGAGTTTGCCTTTTTCGGCCAAGCTGACGGCCCCTCCGGCGCAGGGCCGCGGCCGGGTCGCATGGGCGAACTCGCTTACCCGCGCATGCCGGCAGTCGAGGGACACGGGCAAGCGGCAGCTTGCCCATGCCACCCGTCATCGAACCATGACAAGTCACTAACCGTCGCCCGGGGTCGGTGGTGCCTGCGGCGGGGCTGCGGGCCCGGCGCCGCCGGCTGCCTGCACAAACTGCATTCGCAATTCGTACAGTACGCTGTCCATGACGCGCTGCTCCTCCTCGGACAGGTTGCCCGCGGTCTTCTCGCCAAGGACGCCGAGAAGATCGATGCAGTGCTTGGCCGCGGCGGGGTTGGCTGGATACTGCTCTCCCCCCGGCCCTTGTCCGCCACCCAGCGCGACGATGGCCTGCATCGCCATCATGTTGACCAGGTCGAGGAACCCGGCCGCGTCCGGTGCGTCGGCGCCGGCTGTTTCCTGCTGTTTCGCTTCCTCGGCGGCGAGGCGTTCCTTTTCCTTGGCAGCCTCCTCTTTCCAGTCGGAATCGATGTAGAGTCCGCCGTCGGTCTTTTCTTCAGTCATGAGTCGCTCCGATGTTTGAGGTTTCGCCCGGCGCTCTTACAGGAACAGGTCCGGCGTACACGTCAGCGGGGGCCGCCCCGCCCTGAAATATACCCTATCCGGCGAACTGACGCACGCCGGGCAGGGCATCCGTCAGTGCCTCGAGGCGCCTGGAATCGAAGAGTCCGAAGAAGTATTCGCGTCCGCGCGCTATGCGGTCTTCTTCGTCGCGTTGGGCGGCTCGCAGGAGGTCGGCGCGCTTGGCGGGCAACGCCTCGGGCCGCGCCGCGTGCAACGCGCTGGTCAGGTCCCGGATCTCACGAAACGCCGATCGCCGCGCGGTTTGGTTTCGCGCGTCCGCCTCGCGAATTGCGGCTGCGGCGCTGACGGCTTCGGCTCGCCGCTCGATGAGCCGGTCGAGGTCGGCGTCGCGTGAAAGGTGGCGCTGCGGGTTCCATTCCAGGTCGCGCAGTTCGCGTCTGAATTGATCTATCGGCTTGCCGACGGTCGTCATGCCGGGGAGGTCGAGATGGAGCGTGGCCGACACGCAGGCCATCGCGGGTGGTGTCAGGCCGTAGTAATCCGCGATGATCGAGTCGCTGATTCGGTCGTACTTCGCACCGCCGATTCCGTGGATGAACAAATCCGCGAGGAGCAGGCGTGCCCAGATGGTGAGCGTCAGGGCTCGCGGGCGGAGCTGCCACTTGTCCATTTGGTTGAAGGCGGCCTCGAGATCGCTGCACGAAGCAACCCGCGTAATCGGGAGGTTGCCGAACTCGAGGTCGTCGGCAAAGAGACGCAGCATGTCGCCATCGCGCTGAACAAACAGCCTCCGCCGCGGAGCTTCCGGGTGATGGACCCACATCGGCACCTCGCAACGGTCGTCCGACAGCATCAGATCGGGCATCGGTCGGTGGTTGCCGCGGATACCGTTGGCCCGGCGATACTCCGCAAGAGCCCGGTTGTAGGCGGCAGCGAACTCGGCCGGGTGGTGCAGAATGTCCACGACGAGCGGATTGCACCAGAGCCCGCTGATCCGGTGCTCCGTCAGGACGACGTCCATCGGAGCCTCGACCGCTCGCCGTGCAGCCACCGCTTGATCGACCCAGTCCTTCGCGTCCGCGGCGCCTGCGAAGGCGTCCAGAAACGCAGGCATCTGTGAATCCTGAAAGTGGGCCCCGATCGCGCCGCGTGCATCCGCCTCCAACTTCTCAATTCTCTCGGGCACAAGGCGGTCGATCTGCTCAAATGCGCTCCCGGGCCGAAACTCGGCGAATCGTACCGCCCCCGTGGCTACCCGACCGTCGATGACCGACGGGACGACGATGTCGGGCCGTTTCGGCACGTCGCTATCCACAATCAGGTTGATGGCTGTGCCCTGGGCGGCTCGGGCCATCCGGACAGCCGCCACGTGCTTCGCCCAGACGCCGGGATGAATGAACGCCGGTTGATGCCCGAGCACGATCACGAGTTGATCGTCGCTGCCGGCGAGCTTCTCGCGCGTGCGTCGTCGCCAGGTCGCCAGAGTCGAATCCGCCAGCGGCCGGTCGGTACCGGCCAACTCCGCGTGATTGGCTCGCGCGGCGGCCAGCCAGGTCCGGGCGTCCGGTGCGACGAGCACGTCGCCGTGACCGGGTGGCGTCTTGAGATTAGCGAAGTCGAGCATGACTGATGTGTGCTGTCAGCAGGAGGCGCACCGATCGGCGCAGGGCGTTGGCGCTGCGGCATCCACAGCCAGTTCCGCCTCGAAGACCTCGAGGTAGTGTGCAAGCCGTACGGTCGGGTCGTCGAGCAGACCGCCGAAGTGGCGTGTCGGGTCGTTGTAGATCAGGCGTACCGGGAGTTCGCTAATCCGGAGTTTCGCTCGTGTCGCCTGGACCCAGAACTGCATCGGCATGGCGTAGCCGGGCACCGTGATGCTCATGTGCCGCAGCGAAGCGACCCGGTAGGCTTTGAAGCCGCAAAACGCATCCGTGATCGCGAGCCCGAGGCGGAGGTTCAACAGCTCCGTGATCTGTGCGTTGATGGCGCGCCGGTCCTGCGGGACCGAGGCGTCGGCGGCATGCCCGGCTGGATACCGGGTCCCGCTGATGATGTCCGCGTGGCCGGCCCGAGCCTCAGCCATAAACTTCGGTATGCAGGCAGGTTCGTGCTGTTCATCACAATCCATCGTGATGAGCCATTCGTAGCCGGCATTTCGGGCGAAATCGAACGCGTCGGCGAGGCTCTTGCCGTATCCGCGGTTCTCTGGATGCGTGATCAGACTGATCCCCGGGACGGTCTTCAGCAGTTCCGGCGTGGCGTCGGTGGAGCCGTCGTCGATCACCAGGATGTCGGTGCAATAGCGGCTGACTTCGTGGAGTACGCGCAGCGCGTACTGCTCCTCGTTGAACACGGGGATGGCAATCAGGCATTCTTCGGGCATTCGGTTCGGCGTCCTGCGCGGG
>JAJDDX010000204.1 GCA_029260055.1 Phycisphaerae bacterium | reverse complement strand
ACCGAGGTGACGTTCCACTAGTCTCCACTCCCTTTCACCGTGGGGGCAGGCAACCGCCGTGAGGGCAGCCAACCGCGGTGAGGGGGCGGCTACAAAAGGAAAGGCCCGGAGCCGTTCGACGACTCCGGGCCTTTCCGTTTTCTACCGTGTCAGGTCGGTCGCTGGTGCGACCTGTGCCTGATCTAGGATCGGAATGCGTCGGCTGCGGTCTCAACCGCGGTGCGGATTCTCGCCTCGGTCAGAAGGATCTTCGCCTCCTTGTCGCAGCAGGTTTCCGTTTCGCCGACGACATAGGTCATCTTCTTGCCGGACGCCTTGCACTTCTTCCCTGCCATCTTGTCGCAGTGGTAGCTCTTCCCGTCGACCTTGTAGCTCACCTGCGTCTTATCGATCGCGTCGGCGACTAGCTTGGCTACCTTGTCGGCCTGTTCCTTGTCGTCGAAATCGAAACCGGCGACGCGATAGGCGACCTTGGCCTTGGCTTTCTTCGCCATCTTCTTCGCGGTGGTCGGGCAGTTCGAGCACTTGCCGTTGACCGAGAACTGCACCGACTGCATTTCGCCGAGCTGCTCGTCGAGCATCTTCGTGAGAACGACGGCGGCCTCGCCCTGATCTTCGAACGTGGCATCACCGACGACGAACCGGACCGGCTTCTTGCTTTCGTCCGACATCGCCTTGGCGCTCTTGGAGCAGCAGGTCACGTCGTCGCCGATCTTGTACTTCATGCTCGGCAGCGAGGTCAGGATGGCGTCGACCTTCTTGCCGATCGGGCACTGCTGGCCCTTGTCCGCGACGGTCTTGGCGCTCGTGCCGCACTTCTTGCTGCAGCCACCCTTCTTGTCTGCGACGGTCTTGGCGTGCGAGCCGCACTTCTTGCTACAGCCACCTTTCTTGTCTGCGACGGTCTTGGCGCCCTTCGCCTTGCCGCAGCAACCCTTTTTGGCCTTGCCGTCCTTGTCGGCGACGGTTTTCGCGCCCTTGTGGCACTTCTTCTCGCAGCCGCCCTTGGCGTCCGCGGCCTTCTGGGCGTTCTTGTGGCCCTTGCAGCCACCCTTCGCGTCCTTGTCCGCGGTCTTATCCGCAGCTTTGGTCGCGCCCTTCTTGCAGTTCTTTGCGCACCCGCCCTCGCCCGGGCATGCCCAGGCGGCCGTCGACATCAATGCGAACGCCAGTACCACTACGCTTCCTAGAGTCCTGATCCTCATCGTACGTGCTCCTTCTCGTGCTTGAACTTGACCGTTTGAAACCGGCGCGAGCGACCCGGCCCGGCGCCGAAAATCTGACTTTGCCACTTTCATCGGCATGGAGTCAGGTCGCATCGGATAAACCCCGATGTAGCCGGCTTCACTCCATGCCGATTGTGTTTTATTGTGTGTCCGCCTTCGATCCCGATTGCACTAGCTTGCGGCGACGCGTCAGCCCATGAACTCGCAACGGGCCGTGCAGGTCTCCGCGACCGTCACTTGACTCAGCAGTGGGAGGGGCGGTTTCAGACGTGCCCAGATCCAACGTGCGATGTTTTCCGCCGTGGGGTTCTCGAGCCCCTCGATCTCGTTGAGATAACGGTGGTCGAGTCGCTGCACTAACGGCTCGAATGCCTGCTTTATTTCCGCGAAATCGAGCAGCCAGCCCGTCTCGGGGTCGATCTCGCCCTCACAGACGACCTCCACCTTGAAGCTATGCCCGTGGAGCCGCCGACACTTGTGCCCCTCAGGCGCTTGCGGCAGCAGATGGGCCGCCTCGAAGGCGAACTTACGCACGAGCCGCACCCGCCGGCCGAGTTGGTCGGCGTTTCGTGATTGTAGGTCGTCGGATGGTCGGTGGCGCTGGTTCATACGTAATAGTTCTGTGTCAAACGGGTACAAGGGTCACGGAGTCGGGCGGCCATGCCCGTAACTCTAGACGTGACGGGAGTATAGCAGAACAAGGCGGCGGATTCGACGAGGCTGCTGCCGCCGCGAAACCGCACACGCAGCCCGACGGATAAGCGGTTCGGCTCCCGGTTATCCCGAGGCGGCGGTTTATCTGAGGTCTAGCAGCTCGAGATCGTAGATCACCCAGGCGTTCGGCGGGATCAGCGGCGGATTGCCCTGCGCGATGCCCTTTTCCTTGAACGCGAGTTCCGGCGGGATAATGGCGGTGCGCAGGCCGCCCACGTTCATCGTAGTGATGGCCATCTGAAGGCCTTCGATCAGGCGGCTCACATTGCGATCGGGCGGCTGGGCCAACTCATATGTGTTCTCGATGACACTACCGTCGGCGAGTCTCGCGATCCAGTGAATCGAGATGCGGTCGTCGGCGGTCGGCGACGGTCCGCGGCCGCTCCGCACGTCGATGTACGACCAGCCTTCGTCCGTGGTCTGGAAGCTAAGTCCCGTCTTGGCCTCGGCGGTCTTCTTGAATCTCTCGACGAGTTCCTCTTGCGGAATGGCTGGTTCGGCAGGGCGGTCTAGGTCCGCGCAAGCCTCCTCGATGGGGCCGGCGCTGTCCGGATTCAGCAGTGTCGTCGACTTGATGACCACGTTGTCGGTGGGCACAACCGCAAGCTTGCCGGCGCCGTACTTCGCGTGCGGCCCCACGGGCGTGTTCGCGATCTTATCCACCACCGCCATGCCGCCGACCACGGTGCCGAACACGGCATGACCGGGATCGCGCCTTCCGGGCGAGAAGTTCAGCCGTCGCGAATTATCATCCAAGTTGATGAAGAACTGAGTCGTGGCGGAGTTCGGCAGGTTGCCTCGCGCCATGGCGATCGTGCCGCGCAGGTGGCTCAGCCCGTTGTCGGATTCGAGCTTGATCGGCTTGCCGACGCCGTCGGTCTTGGGCTCAAAGCCCGGCGTGTAGCCACCGCCCTGAACGATGTAGTCTTTCATGACGCGATGAAAGAGCGTGCCGACGTAGTACCCCTCCCGCACATACCGCACGAAGTTCGCGGTCGTACAGGGGGCGGCCTCCCCGTCGAGATCGACGACGATGTCGCCGAAGTTCGTGACGATGTGCACGCGCGGCTTCGCCGGGTCCAGTGGGGGCAGGGACGAATCGCTGGCGGACGGCGTACCGGTTACCGCTTTGCCGGATGGCGTCTGACAACCCGTGGCGGCAAGAACTACGATTCCGAGCAGGCCGGTAAGCCAACGTGAATTGTGCATGGCGTTTCGCATCGCAAACAGACAGTAACTTTCGGCTCGCACCCGTGTGCTAGCCGATCGACAGCAGTTCCACCTCGAAGACGAGCGTGGCACCTCCGGGTATCACGGGCGGTGACCCGCGATCGCCGTATCCGAGGTTCGGCGGGATGATAAGCTTTCGCTTTCCACCGGGTTTCATCGAGCCCACGCCCTCGGTCCAGCCGGCGATCACCCGGTTGAGCGGGAACGACGCCGGCTCACCGCGATCGACCGAGCTGTCGAACTTGGTGCCGTCGGGCAGCCATCCCGTGTAATGAACCTCGACGGTATCGGTGGCGGCCGGGCTGTCGCCTTCGCCCACTTCCAGGTCGTGGTATCGCAGTCCGGACTCGGTCGTGACGACACCGTCGCCGCCAGTCGCCATGATCTCGCTGACCAGATCGGTCATGAGCAATCTCCCGTGCGGCCTCGGTGGCCGGTACGTGCCAACGATTCGATTATAACCGACGGACGCGTCAGACCGCCGGTGTTTTGCGTAACGGGTGCGTCACTCACTTGATGCCGAGAAGCTCGACGTCGAACACGAGAGTCGAATTCGGGGGGATCCGAGCGCCGGAACCGCGTTCGCCGTAACCGAGGTAGGACGGGATCAGGAGCTTGCGCTTGGTGCCGACGTTCATGGTGGCTACGCCTTCCAGCCAACCGGCAATGACGCCGCCGCTGAGGCTGAACTCGAAGGGTCTGCCTTTGTCCACGGAGCTATCGAACTTCGTGCCGTCCTTGAGCATTCCAGTGTAATGGACGGAAACTCTGGCGCCTGCGGGGGGCATGGGGCCGGCGCCGACGGTCATGTCGATGTAGGCGAGGTAGGTTTCCGTGATGGTAGCCTTCTTGCCGGTTTCCTCTTCCTTCTGTTTGACGAAGACCTTGAATTCCTCGCCGGCGCGGGCAAACCACTCGTCGGCCAGCTTGGCCTTGCGCGCTGCTTTTTCGGCCTTTGCCTTGGCTTCCGCCTCGGCGACGGCCTTCCCGCAGGCGGCCTTGTCGAACTCACCGATCAGCGTGGCCGCCTTGATGATGACGGGCTCGACCGGGACCTTTCCACCGGGGATGGTCGCGTGGTTCTGGACGGGCGTGGCCTTGATTGCGTCGACGGTCTCCATGCCTTCGACCACCTTGCCGAAGACGGCGTAGGCCGCCCCGCCGCGCGGCTGATCCAGCATCGTGTTGTCGACGACGTTGATGAAGAACTGAGAGGTCGCCGAGTCGGGCACTTGGGTCCGTGCCATGGAGATCGTGCCTCTGTCGTTCTTGAGGCCGTTTTGCCACTCGTTCTTGATGGCCGCGCGCTGCCCTTCGGTCTTTTGTCCCTCGGTGGTGAATCCGCCACCCTGGATCATGAAGTTGTCGATCACGCGGTGGAAGATGGTGCCGTCGTAGTACTTGTCCTGGACATACTGGACGAAGTTCATCGTGCTGATTGGCGCCTTCTCCCCGTCGAGTTCGAGCGTGATATCGCCGAGGGTGGTCTCGAACTTGACGCGCGGGTGAAGCCCGTCGGCTGCCTTGTTCGTTTCTTCGGCGGCCTTGTCATCCGCCACGGCGGTAAGACCTGTCGCCAACACCATCATCAGGACCGTCAAACGGGCCATAGCTCTTCCTTTCAATGTTGCAGATGCGTATACCATTCGCGGCGCCCGGCGGCTCCCCACAGGAGGCGGCTCGGGTCGCAGCGCGGAAGGGCGGAAGAATACCGTAGGCGGGCCGCCTCGGCAACCTGGGTAACGAGGCTTTGCGGACCTATCCCTGGCGGTGACACCGGCTTACGATGCTTGCGATGATCGGCTCGGGCCGGTATCTGAGTGCGTAACCTGTCGGAACGGGGCATGACGGCTGTGAACCTCGACACGACCAAATCGCGACCCTCGTTGCTGCGGAACCGCAACTTCATCCTGTTGTGGTGCGCCTACGCGATCAGCGCCCTCGGAGACCACCTCTCCGAAATGGCCATCCTCAAGACGCAGAATGCGCTCGCCGAAGGGACCGACATCACGACGCTGACGGCGCGTATGAGCTTCACGTTCTTCATCGCCTTCTTCGCCCTGGCGCCGGTTGCGGGGATTCTGGCCGACCGATTGCCGCGGCGGTCGCTGATGATCACCGCCGACGTGTGCCGGGCGGCGGCCTTCTTCTTCTTCGCGAGTCTGATCGCGTGGTGCCAGGACTGGGGAAGCTGGGGACCGTTTCTGCCCCTGCTGCCCATCGGTCTGTTCGCCGCGATCTTTTCGCCCGCCCGCGCCGCTCTGCTGCCGACGCTGATCCGCCCCGATCAACTCGTGCGCGCCAATGGCATGATCAGCGGCTTGGGGGTGATCGCGACCATGGCGGCGGTCGGGGCCGGCGGGTATCTGGCAGACAACTACGCCCCGAGCGTCTCATTCCGATTGGATTCATTTACCTATTTGGGCAGCGCGGTTTGCCTGGCGTTCCTGGTCGCTCCGCGCGCACGTGCCGTTTCCACGGCGACGCCGCCGCGGCGCCGCGCGGTGTCGGACCTGGCGGCCGGCTTCCGGTACGTTCGGACTCATCGCCCGGTGCTGGAGCTGATCATCATCGCGATGATCGTTTGGTTCTGCGGAGCACTGGTCAAAAGTGTCATACCGGCCGTCGTTCGCGACGTATACGGTGGCACATACACCACGATCAGCGTCTACCTCGCTCTTCTGGGCCTGGGCTTCGTGCTCGGCGCGATCACGATCACGATCCTCGGCGACGCACTGCGCAGCGAGATCGGCATCACATGGGGCCTGCTCGGCATCGGGATCGGCATGGCTGTGCTCGCGCTGTCGGTGTTTCTACCGTTTGGGGTGACCACGTTGCGCGTGATTGGCGGTTTGGGAATCGTCATGGGCGGGTTCTTCGGCGTGGCGACGATGGCGAGTTTCAATGCGCTACTGCAACGGATCGTGCCGGACCGATTCCGCGGGCGCGTCTTCGGCGTCAAGGACATCGCGGCCGTCGGTTCGCTGCTGGTGGCGACCGGGCTTCTGGGGGCGCCGGGATGGACGCAGGTTGATCGGTGGGTCGGATGGATACTGATCGGCGTGGCCATCGCGACCTTCACCGCGGGCGCGGCTACGCTTCGCGTTCGCATGCGGCGTCGCGGTTGGCCTTTCGACACCGTGCTGGTTCACGGCGCCAACGAAGTCTTCGCGCGGTTCTGGTGGGGATTCAAGCGGGTTGGGTTGAACAGGGTACCGCTGACGGGCCCGGTCATCGTGACGGCGAATCATACTTCCGCCCCGGACCCATGCCTTCTGATCGCCGGCTCGAACCCGCGGCTGCTGTCGTTCATCATCGCGGCCGAGTACAAGAATTGGCCGGTTGTCAGGACATGCGTCCGCGTGCTTGACTGCATTCCCGTCAAGCGCGACGGGCGGGACACCACGGCGACGAAGGAGGCGATCCGGCGGTTGCGCGCCGGCGGCGGCATCGGCATCTTCATCGAGGGACGCATCGGACCGCCGGGCAAGCTGCGCAGACCCAAGGACGGCGTCGCGATGCTGGCACTGAAGACGGGAGCCCCCGTCATCCCGACGTACATCGACGGTGTCAACTACCACAAAGACGTCGTGAAGGGTATTCTGGCTCGTCACCACGTGCGACTGCGGTTCGGCCCGCCGGTGGACCTCAGCGAGTTCATGGATGCCAAGGGCGGCCGCGACGTAGTCCGGGCAGCCACGAAGAAGATCTACGCGGCTATCTATGCGCTGGCGCCCGAGGGTACGGAGATAGACGCGCGGGACTACCAGTTCGAATCCGACGACATCGACGCGGAGCAGGTGACATGAACAGGCAAGAACTCTGGCAACGGTACAAGCGGCATCTGTGTGTCGGGGGCGGCTTCGGTCTTCGCCTCGATATCAGCCGGATGCAGTTCGAGGAGGGTCTGTTCGACTCGATGGCTGAACCCATGGAAAGGGCGCTTGCCGCCATGGATGCCATCGAGGGCGGGGCGATCGCGAACATGGATGAAGGGCGCATGGTGGGGCACTATTGGCTGCGTGCGCCCGGCTTGGCGCCCGATGCCGAGGTCGCCGCTGAGATTCGTCAGTGTCGCGCGTCGATCAAGGCGTTCGCGGCCGGCGTACACGACGGCACCATCAAACCGCAGCGCGGCGACGGGTTCTATGTCGTGCTGCTCATCGGGATCGGCGGTTCGGCGTTGGGTCCGCAGTTCGTCTGCGATGCCCTCGGCGAAGCCGACGATCCCATGCTCATCCGGTTCCTCGACAACACCGATCCGGACGGGATCGACCGTGTGTTCAATGATCTCGACGAAGCGATCGAAGAGACGCTTACCGTGGTCATCTCTAAGTCCGGCGGTACCAAGGAGACGCGCAACGCCATGCTCGAAGCGGCGCATCGGTACGACGAGGCCGGACTCGACTTCGCCAAACACGCCGTGGCGGTGACCTGCGACGGGAGCCAACTGCACCAACAAGCGGCCGACGAGAGCTGGCTCGCGACGTTCCCGATGTGGGATTGGGTCGGCGGGCGCACGTCGGTGCTGTCGGCCGTCGGGCTCTTGCCGGCTGCCCTGACCGGTGTCGATATCGACGGACTGCTGGAGGGGGCAAACGCTTGCGATGAGGTGACACGCGGCCACGACGTGGCCGCCAATCCCGCCGCCCTGCTGGCACTGATGTGGCACGATGCGTTGCTCCACCGCGCCCGCGGCAACATGGTCGTGATGCCGTACTGCGATCGTCTTGCCCTTTTTGGCCGCTATCTCCAGCAACTCGTGATGGAGTCGATCGGCAAGGAACTCGATCGCGACACGCAGGACGTGAACCAGGGGCTCACGGTCTACGGCAACAAGGGCAGCACGGATCAACATGCCTACGTGCAGCAACTTCGCGAGGGTACCAACGACTTCTTCGCGACGTTGATCGGTGTCCAGCGCGACCGAAGGGGGCCATCGATCGAGGTCGAGCCCGACGTGACGGCCGGCGACTACCTCAGCGGTTTTCTTCAGGGCACGCGCGACGCGCTCACGGAAAACGGGCGAGAGTCCATGACGATCACGCTCGATACGCTCGACGCCAAGAGCGTCGGTTCGTTGATCGCCCTGTACGAAAGGGCGGTGGGGCTCTACGCGGAGTTGATCAACGTCAACGCATACCATCAGCCCGGCGTCGAGGCGGGCAAGAAGGCGGCCGCGGTGGTCATCGGACTGCAGCGCAGCATTCTGTCGCACCTGCGAGAGTCCGATAGTGATGCCCAAACGGCCGCGGAAATCGCCGAAGCCATCGGGCAACCCGAGGCTGTCGAGACCGTGTTTATGGTTCTGGAGCACGTGGCTGCAAACGAAGATCACGGCGTCGTGCGAGTTGCGGGGGACGGACCGCTTGACGCTCGTTTCGGTGTGGGCTGAATCCGTTTGCCGGATTCGTGAATGGAGCTGACAGGTTCCGCCGGTTCCGGACGTCTCGAACACGGGGGAGTGCTTCTGCGTCTGTGCGTGTGGTCGGCACGTACGTTCCGGCAAGACAACCCGGTGAGACATGATTCAGCACGTGGCCTGGTGCTCTGTCACCGTTCGACTGATGGGTGGCGTAGGCAAGCGATAGCTTGCCCGTGGGGTGACACAACCGAGCACGGGCAAACGAGTTTGCCTACGCCACCCGTCAAAGCACCGTTGACAGTGCCTGGGTGTATGTCGAGCGGAATTCAATTGGATTGGGAGGATAGCGACGTGATTCAGCGAATGGCGATGATTGCCGGCCTTGGGCTGGCGTTTTTCTGCGGGCAACTCGCATCGGCGGATGAGGAATGGGACAAGCTTTCGAGTGAGTTCGAGGCCGCATATGAAGCTTGGGGCGAGAAGATGCAGGCGCTCCACGAGAAGGGCGGCGGCATGGGGATGAACCCCGCTTCGATGCCGCCGGACCCTATGACGGAGTTCCGGCCTCGATTCCGCAAGTACGCCGAGACACGCGAAGGCAAGCCGGAGGCCATTCCGGCCCTGGGGCACCTGCTGATGCCCGGCATGATGATGATGGGTGGCGGCGGGAATGATTCCGCGGCGTGGGCCATGAAGAGGCTGGCGGAGGATCACGCAGCCGACCCGGCGATCAAGGACCATCTCGAGTCGTTGCGGTTCGCGGTGATGTCGGTGGGCGAGGATGAGGTGGTCGAGTTCCTCGAAACGGTAGCCAAGAAGAACCCGGACAAGGAAGCGAAGGGGGCCGCTCGACTGCGCATGGCGGAAGTGCTGTTCGAGGGTTCGCCGTTTGCCATGATGATGGGAGGCAGCGAATCGCCGGAGCGCAAGGCCAAGAAGAAAAAGGCGATCGGGATCCTGCACAAGCTCCAGAAGGAGTTCGCCGGCAGTGACATCGCCGAGCAGGCGGAGGGCTTTCTCTTTGCGGTCGAAAAGCTCCAGGTCGGCATGAAGGCGCCCGAGATCGTCGGCACTGGCGCCGACGGCAACGAGATTCGCCTGTCGCAGCTAAGCGGCAAGGTCGTAGCCATCGTCTTTTGGGCGACGTGGTGCAAGCCGTGCATGGAGATGCTGCCTCACGAGCGTGAACTCATGGAAAAGCACGCCGGCAAGCCCTTTACCATCCTCGGGATCAACGTCGACGAAACGCTCGACGATATGACGAAAGCGATGAAGAAGGAGAAGATCACTTGGCCGACGATCTTTGACGGCACGCCCGATGTGTCCAAGATCGCCAGGAAGTGGCGCGTGCAATCCTTCCCGACGATCTACGTGCTGGATCACGAGGGCGTGATTCGCCACAAGGACGTGGCGCCGTTCAAGTTGGAAAGCGCGGTCGATGAGTTGGTCTCCAAGGCGGCCGGCAAGAAAGACAAGGGCGACTAACGCCGCAGGCCGGGTAGATGTAGTAGATGTAGGGTCCGCTGTGAGCCTGGGAATAAAACTTGCCAGTGTTCCGAGTAGATGAGTTTGTTTCCTGTCGCGGTTGGAGCGTAGGTCATGGATGACACAATTCGTGTTCGGCGTCCGGATCGGGATCAGATGCTTCTTACGC
>JAJDDX010000203.1 GCA_029260055.1 Phycisphaerae bacterium | reverse complement strand
GCGTAAGAAGCATCTGATCCCGATCCGGACGCCGAACACGAATTGTGTCATCCATGACCTACGCTCCAACCGCGACAGGAAACAAACTCATCTACTCGGAACACTGGCAAGTTTTATTCCCAGGCTCACAGCGGACCCTACCGGGCTTGTCGGTGTGGTCGCGCGTAAGCACGGGTAGCAAGCTACCAGTGGCACCCGGCGCGGAATGCGGCATGCACCTATCGCGCCCCTTCAGGGCTTACTTGCCTGGTGGGCACCGTTTCCCCAGGGCGTTGCCCTGGGCTATGGCTATTTCACCCCTTCGGGGCTGAGCCGGAGCCGGGATGTCGCTCGCGGCGCAGCTATCGCAATGGTGCCTCTGGGGACGCGCCCTACTGTGCGGCTTCGTAGGGGATACGGCAGGTGTCGCTTCACTCCACGCTGCCCTACCAAGGCGGATCATGCACGGGCAAACGAGTTTGCCCATGCCACCCGAGGTCGATCGCCCGCGCAGGCTAAGGCCTGCGGCTCAGCACTGGTAGCAAGCTACCAGTGGCACCCGGCGCACGGGCAAGCGGGGCTTGCCCATGCCACCCTAGCGCGGCCATCCTTGGATCGGTTACGCGTTCATGTCCGCCCAGCGTTTGGCCATTTGTCCGAAGATGGCCAGGGCTATGATGGCGAGCACGCCGACGGCCGCGAACGGTATCCAGACCTTGTACTGCGGGTGATACGTAGTCCAGAGTAGCCGTGTGGTCTTCAGCGGCGCCTGGGCGACCTCAGCCGCAACCAGAGAGCGCGCCTCGTAGGCACTCAACCCGAGTAGACGCGCCGCCTGGTCCGGCGATTTCGTCCAGTCCTTTGCGCCGAGGGCCTTTTGGATGAGGTCCTGCTTGTCGGCGAGCCGGTGGTAGTTAACGCCCTCTTCCGTCACCACGCCCCGGTCGCCGTCGCCGAAGAGAGCACCCTTGATCGAGTTCCAAATCGGTTGGTACCACGCTTCGATGTCGATCTCCGCCAGCACGATTTGGAGTGCGTTTTGGTCCGGACGAATCATCTCACGAAGCAAGTCGCGATCATCCCGCCAATCCTTTCGCGCCACCGCGTTGAAACGGTGGTGCGGCTTGGCAACCAGAAAGACGAACGCCCGATCGTGCGGACCGGCGTTCGGCACATCGAGAGCGTCTAGTGCCGCATCGACCTCAGCGGCGTCTGCTCCCAGCGCGACGCTCAGCGCGGCGAAGGCCTTGGTGCGGTCAATCCCGATGCGCTGTTCGATCTCCTTGATCCGCTTATCGATCTCGTCCTCGGGTTGCCGGAAGGTCATCTCCTCGACGGCATCGCGTACGCGCCGGGTCGCCTGGGCGAGGTATTCGAGGCCCAGGTTGTTTAGCACGTCCGGATCGTCGCCGAACTGCTTCCAGAGCATATCGACCACTTCGGCTTCCGGTTTGTGCTGCTCGTCCGGTAGGTCCTTGTTCACGAGGTCACGCGCAAGGTCGAAGGCGGCTCCCCGCTTGGCGCCAACGATGTCCGGAATCAAGTGGACGAAACGCGCGAAAGGGACCTCTTGAAGCGAAAGACCTTCGGTCGTCACTCGACGCGACAACTCACTGAGCTCTTTGATCTCGTCCGCCGTGACGAAAATGCTCCTGGTAGTCTCCGTGAGCACGGTAATTCGCTTTGCCCTATCGTCCGTCGTCAGCTCTTGTTCCGGGTCCGCGTCCACGATGCTCGCCACTCTGTCGGACAGACCGCTCGTGGCGCCTGCCAACTCCTTGCTGAGTTTCGCCGCGGTCTTTGCTAGTCCCTTCGTCGCCTTCTTCCGGTTGTCCTCGTGTCGAGCGACGTATTGCAGAGCCAGGTTTCCGATCTGCCCACGGTCCTGCCGGAAGGCGTCGCGGAGATTCTCCGCGGCGACATCAGCTTCGACCCCCATGGCGTCGGTGGCGATGGCAAAGGCACGATTTCGGTCCACGCCCGTCAGGGCCGGGATCTTCTCGAGGGTGTCACTCCAATCCGCCGCTTGAGCCGCGCGGGCAATCAAGCCCGTGTCGTGAGTCATGTGTTTCAGAGCGAGCGTGGCTTTCTCGCCGTAGTTGTCGTAGACGATTCCGGCGATCATCGATCCCAGGGCCACGCCTACGCCGACTGGGATGTTGACGTAACCGAGATAGAGGCCCTTCTTTCCAGGCGGTGCGATGAGGCCGAGGTACTGGTTCTTTTTCGGACCGGTGAGCATTTCACCGAGCGAGAAGAAGACGACACCGGATAGGAAGAACCAGCCGTTTCCGGTCATGCCCGACAAGAGCACGCCCATCGTCGCGACGGTCATGCCGATCAGCATCGCGCTGAGCGTCCGCATCTTCCGCACGATCCAAGAGATCGGCAGGATCAAAATGATGATCAGCGCCGCGTTGAGATTGAGCAGGTTCTGTTGTGACACCCCGATCAAGCCGCGATCGCCGAACTCCGTCATGAATTCCGGGACGTGCGAAGCGACCATGGAGCTGTCGACCCAGTCGACGATGAAGTTCGGATGAAGATCCCAGAGCTGGTACATCATCATCCAGAAGCAGGACATGATCGCGAGGAAAGCCGGCAGTCGTAGTTGCCAGGTGAACTTGCCGCCTTCGAGCCACGTCGCGCAAAGGCCACCGATCAGGAACACGGCGAGGCCGACATGCCACAGGTTGTCGGAGAAGAAGGCGACGAGGGTGAAGCCGGTGATCGCCAGCGCGAAGCCCAGGGGCCCGCGAACCGTATGGAGTTTCCCGCCGACAAACCAGAATGGCCAGATGTTCTCGATGGTGGTCGCGAGGACCTTCATCATACGATCCGACTTGTTTGCGCCGGACGGCACGTCCTTGAAAGTGAGCAGTAACACGAGGTTAAACGACGTGAAGATCGCAGAAGCCAGGAAGAGGTTTCGCCAGCCCTCGGCGCTGTGCGGCCTGCCGAGAATGAGGGTCGCGATGATCGGCGCGCCGAACGCTCCGATGTTCACGACCCAATAGAAGATGCCCCATCCGACGGAGGAGGTTTCCTTCGTCAGGTTCTGGGCGATGGTTCCTTGCAGCGCCGGTTTGAAGAAGGCCGTTCCCGTGGCAAGCACGAGAATGCCCGCGAAGAACCCGTAGTAGTTGTGCATGAACGCCATCATGATGTAGCCGATGACGTTGGCGCTGATGGCGAATCCGAGGATCTTCTTGTAGCCGTAGCGATCGGCGAAGCCGCCGGTGACCATGGGCAGATAGGATTGGAAGATCGCCCACCACATGTAGATCCAGCCCTTGTGGATGGCGGTCAGGTGGAGGCCGCCCGGCTCGGTCGCCTGCATGATGTAGATGGGGACGACGGCGCGGATGCCGAAGTAGGCCAGCCGCTCGAAGGCCTCGATGGAATTACACATCCAGAACGCGCGGCCGAAGCCACTCTTCGGCTCGAGCGCTGCACCGTCAATGGGGCCGGCGTTCGTGTTCTTAGACGGTTCGGATGTCATGGGGTCTCCTTCGGCTCCGATTCAACGGGCACAGCTCACGGCTAACGAAAAGCCCGCTCTTGGGGTCGGCAGGGTAGCGGCCGCTTACGGCGTTCGTCAAATGAGTGGTCGCGGCGCCCGGCTGCGACTTGATCGCTCGCCGGATTGCACCCTAACATCCGACGAGTTCGCTCGTCCCAGCGCAGAGCCGGTGCGTCCAGCGAGCCCTCTGATGTTCAAAAGCGAGCCTGTGTGGAATCCAGCGAGACCGCCATTCACGACGCCGACGCCGATGAAGCGGCCATGCACGGCGCGGCGACGAGTCGCTACCAGCGATGGCTGGCGCATCGCCGCCTCCCGCTGCTGATTGCCGGCGTGGCGATCGTGCTGGCTCTGCCGTCGCTCTGGGGCGGCTGGATCATTGACGACTACCACCACCAGCTTCGGTTTCAGCACCCGCCGCCGTTCGAGATGCTCGGCGAAGCCCCGCTCGATCTGTTCAGTTTCGCTCGAGGCGAGCCGGCCAAGACGCACGAGATGATGGACTTGGGCATTTGGCCTTGGTGGACGCTGCCCGAGATTCGGGCGGCCTTCTTCCGCCCGGTCACCGTGGCGACGCATTGGCTCGATGACACGTTGTGGCGCGACAGCCCGATGCTCATGCACGCACAGAGCGTGCTCTGGTTCGCGGCGCTGACGTGGGCGGCGGCCGTCTTCTATCGGCGGGTGTTGGGCTGGACGTGGGTCGCGGGGCTGGCGGCGCTGCTATATGCCGTTGACGACGCGCACGCCCTGCCGGTCGGCTTCCTCT
Organism: Phycisphaerae bacterium; assembly: GCA_029260055.1. Lineage (GTDB taxonomy): Bacteria > Planctomycetota > Phycisphaerae > UBA1845 > UBA1845 > JADFOB01. The sequence continues at coordinate 660 of JAJDDX010000203.1, read as the reverse complement.
CGAACCGCAACGCGCTTGTCGCGACGCTTTTCGGCCTTCTGGCGATCATCGCGCACGACCGATGGCGGCGCAAGGAGCAGCGTAGCGCCGCACTGCTGGCCCCCGTGCTGCTTGCGGTAGCCCTGCTGTCAGCCGAGGCCGGCATCGGCGCGACGGCTTACCTGTTCGCGTATGCCGTGTTCCTCGACCGCGGTTCGCGGGCTCAGCGACTTGCCACCCTGCTCCCGTACGCCGTCGTTGTGATAGTTTGGCGCGTCGTCTGGTCGCACCTCGGCTACGGCGTTCACGGCATTTGCCTTTACGTCGACCCGGTGGCCGAGCCGCTGCGCTACATCGTCGCCGTCGCCGTTCGCGCTCCCATCCTGCTGCTGGGGCAATGGCTGCTTCCACCGTCGGACCTCGCGCTGCTGGCTGCGGACCTCAACGTTTTGCCGATCTACTGGGTAATCGCGGTGGCCCTTGTGTTCGGCCTGGCGTGGCTCATTCTGCCGCGGCTGCGTTGGACTCCGACGACGCGTTTCTTCGCGTTGGGGATGTGCCTGGCTGTGTTGCCGACGTGTGCCACCTTCCCCGCGGACAGGATGCTGGTGTTCGTCGGCCTGGGTGCGTTCGGGATGCTGGCACAGTGGCTCGCGTGCGCCCGGTTCGGGTGTTGGCATC
>JAJDDX010000202.1 GCA_029260055.1 Phycisphaerae bacterium | reverse complement strand
TGCTTCATGCGAGGACTCCGTCCCCCGATGGCGGCTGAACGACGCAGCGCGAACATCGGCAGGCACAAAAAAATCCCGGCGCTCATCGAGGGAAAAGCGCCGGGATCGTTTGATATCGTCACAGATCGGGCGGCAAGCTGCCCGCGCGACCGCCCCTTGCGGGTAAGGTCGCGTTGTGCACGACTTGATCGCGGCGCCCCAACTCCGAGGGCACCACTCAAGTGAGCTAGCGATCGTCGGCAGGTCTTCTGGCTTACGGATCAACCTACTCGCCACGCCTTCTCCGCGGGCAAGTTCACGGCCTTTTGTGGCCGCTCACTCGCGCTAGCGAATGGCTTAAGAAGTGGCTTTCGTCCCCGATTACAGCGGCGGGTCCGCGGTGGTTTTGCACCACCTTCCCTCGAGGCCCATCCGGAGATGGACACCGGCGATCGCGCGATATTCGGTTGTCAAAGGCGGTCGGCGGTAGCACCGATCACGCCGCCGATATACCCACGACCCGCGTGGCGGTCAAGTGGGCGTGTTTCGTCAATCCTCGACGCGTGAGGTCAGGTTGACGCCGCGCTCCGCGAGGGCGTCGACCATGCGATCGAACACGCCGTCGCGCGTCGCAAGTTGTTCCGGCGGAAAGACACCGGGCTCGTCGAACTCGCCGCGCACGATCATGCGGGCCATGATGACATTGGGAAAGGCTGTCGTGCGCGCCATCGAGGAGGTGCGCGTCGCGCGGTCGTACTCGTCGTATAGGTCGTAGGTGTGGCGGACGCTTTGTCCGTCCTTGCGTCCCGCGACGGTGACGCGAAGGGTTGTGAATTCTTCCTCGCCCTCCTCGTAGGTCCACTTGGGGAACATGAGGGCGGATGTCACATCGAGCGGGCGCACCTTGACGCCGCCCACGTCGATTTCGTCGGTGCGGAACAGGCCGGTTTCCCGCATGGCTCGCATCAGCTTGATGTGCCCCGGGTAGCGCAGCGTCTTTTCCTTCATGTTCGGGATGTCGACGGTGTGGAGCAGGCTCCGCAACCCGTCCGTGTTGAACGCCTCCAGCGTGCCGACGTTGGGAAAGTCGATGAGTTCCGGATCGGACAGCGCGGGGCGGGTCACCTGCAGCCCGTTCTCGATGAAACGGGCCGGGCGGGTGTATTCCTCGATCACGTCGGCCGGTGCGAACGGGGCCTTGTAATAGTATGGCCATTGCCGGACCTTGGGCAGCCCGCCGACGTAGATGACCGCATCTTCAGTCGCGTCGAGCTGCGCGTGGACGTAGCCGACGATCAGGTTGGACAGACCGGGCGAGACGCCGCAGTCGACGACGGCGGTGACGCCCTTGTCGATCGCCATGGCGTCGAGCTGTGTGGCATCCTGTGGCATGAACGAGATGTCGCAGTATGGTTTTCCCGCCGCGATCACGGTCTCGAGCGTCTGCCACCCGATGCGGCTGGGCAGCCCCCCCACCACGATGTCGAACGGCTCGATCAGCTTGCCCAGGGCTTGCGTGTCGCCGAGGTCGAGCTGCGCCGTGCGAAGACGCGGTTCAACCGCCGCTTCGCGAAGGTTCTCGGCGCTGATGTCCGCCACGGTCACGTCGAATTCGTCATCGCTTGCGAGATCGCGTGCCATCGTCGCGCCCACGAGCCCGCAACCGAGAACCACTGCTTTGTGCTTCATCACATCCCATCCTTCGTCATTATCACTTCGGCGCCCGGTTGACCGTCAGTGCGCCGCCTCACACGCCGGGCGTTTCCTCACGAGTGCGTAGATCGCCAGAGCCACCAGGATGACGCCGCCGCCCGCGAGCGTGGCAGGCGGCACCGTCTCGCCCACCACAACGTACGTCCAAACCGGATTCAATACCGGTTCCAGGAGCGTGATCAGAGCGGCCTGATGGGCCGGCACCCGGGCAAGCCCGAGCGAAAAAAGATAATAAGGTATGCCGAACTGCACCACACCCATGAACACGAGCCAGAACCAAACCGAGGGCGCCACGATCAAGCCGCCCGCAATGAGCACGACGGGCAGGATGAGCACGGCGGATCCGAGGTTGTTAAAGACCGTGACCGCGGCAGGGTCGGAATTGCGCAGCCGCCGGATCATCATCGTGAGCAGCCCGAAGAAGAGCCCCGACCCGAGCCCGTTAAGCAGGCCGAACATCCCAGACGACGCGTTGCCGACGAAGATGATGGCTATGCCCACGATCGCCAGGGCGAGAATCCAGATGTCGCGTGCGCTGGCCTTCTCGCCGAGCAGCACGGGCGACAGCAGGAAGATCCAGAACGTCGAGGTGTACTGGAGAATGATCGCGTTGGCGGCCTCCGTCGCCAAGTTCGCCACCACGAAGCACACGGTCATGAGTGTGAAGAAGATGACGCAGGCTATGGCGGCCGGACGAACGGATCTGAGGCTAGAGCCGCGAGCGGCGGCGGCGCCACTGCGCAGCAGCGTGGGCCAGTTCCCCCGCGCCAGCGGCAGCAGGACCAAGCCCGCGAATAGGGAACGGTAAAACGCTATGACGACGCCGCTGGGTCCTGTTCCGCCTGCGTAGACGTGTTTGATCAGCGCGCCGTTGATGCTCCAGAGGGCAGCCGCCGCGACCAGGAGCAGCACGCCTTTCGTGTAGGCCGCTCTGCTCGATGAGTGGTCTTGCATCCGCACGTCGTGGGCATCGCACCGCGTTGGTCATGCGTACCGGCCCGCGTCACGCGACGCTGCTCACCGATGATCCGCGGCTTCGCGGACGGCACCATCAAACGGGTCGGGCATTTTGGCGGAGTTCGCCGCCTTGTGCAACGGCGGCCATCGAGTGGGTCGCAGCAGGACTTGCGCGTCACGTCGGGCGGGCCGAAAGCCGCGGAGAGGCGCGCCGCGATAAGTTCAAGGCGCGCGAAGCCTTGCGGCGCGGTTGCGCCGCGCGCCTCATGCGAATCGCCGGTGTGGCTGCGGCGTCGGTCGCTCTAGCCGCGTCGGAACCAGCCGCGTTTCTGTTTTGGCTTGGCGGCGGCCGGATTTGTCCTCTCAGCCTCGATCTGGGCGAGCAGATCTTCGATGCTCCGCCCCGGATTGAGTCGCCGTAACAGCTTCAGCTTCGTCGTGGTTGCTGGGTCCAGGTCTTCCGGTATCTCCTGCGCCGGCTTGTCTGGAGGCGCGTCTTCAGTCAGATCGGGTCCGAGCAGATCGCTCGCATACGCCGTGTCCGCCGACGCGGTATCCGGTGTCTCCGTTGCGGGGTCCGGAAGTTCGACCTCATCGGCGGCGTTGGTGGGGGCTTCCTCGTGCTCCGCCGCCTCAATCTCGGCTCGGGCAGCTGCCAGGGCGGCGTGCATCACGTCCTGTGGCTCGCAGTCCTCCGGCGGAACGACCTCCTCGGGGATGGGCTCCGGCTCGGCTTGCCGTCCTGCGTCATCCTCCACCTCGCCGCCCGCGTCCGGCGCTAGGATCGCTTCCGGTGCCGGGCTCGGTTCGTTCGGGTGTTCCGCACAAAGCTCCGGCTCGGCCCCAGCGGCCTCTGGTTCCCCGCCGGAGAAACCGGCCGGATCGTAGCAGCGCCAGAAGGCTCCGACGGCGGTGTGACATTCCCGCTGACGCTCCGGTCCGAACGCCGCCTTATCTTCGGACTGCTCAGCCATGACTTGTTCAGCCAGGGCATGCCACTCTTGCTCACTCTTGGTGGCTTTGGCGAGCTTGGCTATCGCTTCGGCTTTCTGCTCTTCCAACTGCTCGGTCAGTTTGAGGACCTTCAACTGCAACGGCTCGATTTCGGCTTGGTCGACGGCGTCGGCTGAGGCGCCCTGAAGCCGTTCGTTGAGTTCTTCGGCCTCTGTACGGGCCTTCGCCGCCCCCTCGGCGTGCTGGTCCCGAACCTCTTCCGCGTGACGGACGGCCTCGGCCAGGTCCTCCTCTCGCGCCTTGGCTGCCTCGAGCTGACCCGAGAGCGACGCATAGCGGGAGCGTAGTTCGACGAGTTCTTCGAGTTCTTCTCGCGCTTTCGCGGCGCCTTGGGAATAATGGTCTCGGGCCTCTTCTACCTCGTGTACGGCCTGGGACAGGTCTTCCTCCCGCGCCTTGGCTGCCTCGAGTTCGCTCGATAGCGTATCGAGCCGGGCATTAAGGTCGGCGGTTTCCCGCTGATGGGCTTCTGCCAGGCGCGAGGCCTCCTCGCTCGCCTGCCGGCTGTCTGATCGCTCCCGCTCTAGCCGCTCGGCAGCGGCGTCGAGTTGGGCCTTTCTTGCCTGGAGTTCGGCCTCTCGCCCGGACAGCGAGTCGTCTATCTCACTTTGTTTTTGGCCGAGCCGTTCGATCTGCTTCTGCTGGTCCCGTTCGAGCCGCTCACCGAGTTCGGCTAACTCGGCGTCGCGGTCCGCGAACTGTGCCTCCCGCGCCTCCATCGCCGCACAGCGAGCTTCAAGTTCCCTCGCACTCTCCTCGAATTCGCGTTGACGCTCTTCGACGCATTGCGCGGCCTCGTCGAGTTTCTTCTTTGCGTCGCCCTCTTTCGAGCCAAGGGCTTCCAGCTCTTCCTCGACCGCGGCAGCGGCTTCGTCAATCTCACGCTGCCTGGCGGCGAACTGCTCAGTCTGGGCGAGTCGACCCTCTTCGAGCTGTGAGTGCAACGCGCGAAGTTCGTTGTCTTGGGCGGAAAGCGCTGCCTCTGCCGACTCCAACGCGTCACGGCGATGATCGAGTTGCCTCGCGCTCTCTTCGAGCTCGCGCCGACGGTCTTCGAACGCCCGTGTGGCCTCGTTGAGTTCCTTCTTGGCCCGTCCCTCTTTCGAGCCCAGTGCCGCCAGGCGGGCATCGAACTCGGCTTCCCTGGCTTCGAGCGCACGAGTGGCGTCCGCCGAGTCCCGCTGCTGCTGCTCGACGCGTTGGCTCGCCTCGTTAACCAGCCGTTCGCTCTCCCGTAACTCGGCTTGTTGCGCTTCGCGTTCGGCCTCTGCCTCCTGCCGCGCTTGATCGAACTCCGCTCGGGCGGTCGCTAACTGCTTCGCGGTCGCGTCCTGATGTTCGGCGGCCTCTGTAAGGGCCTGCTGACCGTCGTCGACTTCCTGCCGCGCGGCGGCGGCCGCTTGCTCCTTCTGCCGGGCCGATTCGTGGGCGGCCTCGGCCTCGCGTTCCCGCTGCTCGATCGCTTGCGTGCGGGATTCGACGTCCAGCGCTCGCGCGGACACCTCCGAGAGTGCGTCGGCAAGTTCCTTCTCGCGCCCGCCGAGCGTCGTGGTCAGTTCGTCCTTCGACTGCTCCAGTTCGACCCTGGACGCCTCGAACTCGGCCACCATCCGCTCGAGTTCGTCGCGTCGTCGGTCGAGTTGCTCGCCGTGCTCCTGAGCAGCCTTCCGATCGGATTCAAGTTGATACCGCGCCGCGTTGACGGCCTCTCGCTGTTGTTCCAGGTCGCTACGCAGCTGATCCAGCACCGCCTTGGTCTGGGCGGCGCTTTCGTCGAAGTCTTCGCGGTCCTGCCGTGATTGGCATGCGAGTTGTTCGAGTTCCGCTGCGCGTGTGTCGCACTCGGCGATCCGCGCATCCAGGCTCTTGCGTTCGTCGGCAAAGGTCGAAGTGCGCGTATCGAATTCGGCACGATCGCGCTCGAGCGCGTCAGCCGCCTCGCCCAGCTCTCCCTGACGGCGCTGTAGATCCGCTTCCCGCTCGGCGAGCGCCTTGGAAGTCGCCTCCAACTCGGTAGCACGATCGCCGAACCGTTCGGCCTCCTGCTCGAGCCGGGCATCCTCGGCCGCGATGCGCTGGTGTTCGTTTTCCACTTCCTCGCGGAGGCGCGTCAGGTCGTCGCACTGCTGAGCGAATTCCTGCTGTCGGCTATTCAGCGCCGCCTCAGCTTCGCGAACGTGCTGCTGTTGTTGCGTGACCTCGGCACGGGCCGTCTCCAGCGCCGCGTCGGTCTCGTCGCGGCGCGCGTCGAATTCACCACGTAGCTCCGCAAGTTCCGCCTCGCGACGATCCAGTTCTTCCAGCCGCTGACGGGCTTCAGCCCGGTCGGCCTCGACGGCGTTCTCACGTGCCACGAGTTCATCGCGGTCCGAGTGAAGCTGGTTCTGCTGCTGGGTCACCTGCTCGGTGCCGGAGGCAAGGGCGGCCTCGCGCGAGGCCAGGTCAGCGACGTGGCGTTCGAGCTGAGCGCGATCCTCTTCGAGTTGCCGGCGCGCCGACTCGACCTCGTCTCGCGCCTTCTTCTGTTCCGCGGAGGCACGCTGGAAGTCGGCGTTCTGCGCATCGAATGCGGCCACTCGCTCCGACAGTTCCTCATCACGTAATTGGAGGCCTTCCGCGCGACGGGCAAGGTCGGTACGGTCTCGTTCGAGACCTTCGCGTGCTTCCACCTCGTGTGCGGCTTGTTCGTCAGAACAGACCCGGAGTTCTTGTTCGCGCGTGTCGAGCTGGGCTGCGCGCTTTGCGAAGGCGGCTTCGCGATCGTCCAGTTCGGCACTGCAATCCGCCTGGCGGGCTGCCTCCGCCGCGGTCCGCTCGGAGGCCTCAGTGAGTTCGGCCTCGCGCCGCGTGAGTTCCGCCTGCGTTTCGGCGAATCGGCGCCGCTCATCTTCGTGCGCGGCCGCCTGCGATTCGATCCGGCCGGCTTGCTCGCGGAGGCTCGCATCGAGCTGCTCGATGCGGTTGCGCTCGGCTTCGGCCTGTTCCCGCTGCTCGCCGAGCCGTTGCTCGACGAGAGCCAGGTGCCCTTCTTTCTCGTCGAGCTGGTCCGCCCGCTTCTTGGCCGATTCGACGAGTCTACTTTCGCGCTCGGAGATGTCGGCCTCGCGTGCGTTGCACGCAGCCTGAGATTCTCGACATTCCGCCTCACGCAGCTCGAGCGTTTCGCTTTGCTCGTTCAAGGCACGGTCGCGAGCCTCGATATCTTCCGCACGTTCGGCGAGCGTGTTGCTGCGAGCCTGAAGCTCCGCGTCAAGTCCTTCCGCCTCCGCCTCGGCTGCGGCGACCTGCTTCTGGCGTAGCGCTATCTCTTCGCGACGTGCCTCCAGCGCACATCGCTCTTGCTCCGCGGTCTCGCATTGTGCCGCCAATTCCTCTCGATCGTGTGCCAGCTCTTCGCGGGCTGCTTGCATCTCGATATCGAAGAGGCTGCGCGCTTCGGCGACTTCCGCTTCCTTGCCTTCGAGTTCTTGTTTGAGGGAAACCAGATGCGCTTCTCGATCGCGACACGTTGCATCGCGCTGTTCGAGTTCCTCGCGTTGGGAAGCCAGTTGCTCTCTTGCTCCGGCGATTTCGTCGAAATCGGCCTTCACGCGGGCTTCGGATTCGTCCAGTTCGCGGAATCGCACGGAGAACTGCTCGGCCTCGCGCATCGCTCGCTCGTCGAGTTCGCCGCGGACCTGGTCGGCCCAAGAGCGCACCTGCTGCTCATAGTCGTTGAGCCCGCGTCCGAGTGCCGCGACCGCCGATTCAGCGGCGACGATCGCATCACGAGCTACCGACGCCTGTTTCTGAGTCTTTGCCTTACCCATCGTTCCCCCATCGGCTGCGAGCGCAGCCCGTGCAGCGCCGCCGCGCATGACAACGCGCATCGCGTCAGTCTTTGCCAAACGGCCTGCGTATCCGATTCGATCGGCGCAGGCCGTCGGGTCAATTGGTACTACGAACAGTCTACATTTCGCGGAGCCGGCACGACTCGACGCACTGGTCGTCCGGCACGTCCTGTAAGTGACAATCGCGTGGGCGGCGCGCTCGCGTCCGATAGGCAATTCGGCCAATCCACGCCTCCACGCGGCAGCGCGCCGCACGAAAGACGGCGCACCGGTCCGCCGACGTGTATCGTAGGCTAGGAAGGTTCACACGGCGGGCTCACGGCCGGTCGGCGCGTTTTTGCGCCCGCGGGTCCAAGCCGCCCCGGTCTCTGGATTTGGGCACTGCGAAGTCGAGCAGATTCCACCGAAAGAGGTTCTCGCGTTGAGTTCGAAGCAGAAGAGTCAGATCGGCGACACCATGCCTCGCCCCGATGGGGTGCAGCAGCTTGCGCACGATGCGCTAGCGGCACTCGACGCGGTGCAGGAGGAACTCAGTCGACACGCCGAGACTCTCGATGCCGAGCAGCGGTCTCTGGGCTCCAAGGGAGACGAGCTGGCGACCCGTCAATCCGCGCTCACCGAGCGAGAAAACGCTCTGCGCGAGCAGGAAGCAGCGATAACAGGCCGCGTTGAGGAGCTCGATCAGCGGCGGGCCGAGCTTGCTGAGGAGACGGGCACGCTCGACGCAACTCGCCATCAAGTCGAGGACGAAAAAGCGAAACTCGACGCCCAGCGCAAGGCGCTGACAGAGGAAAGCAAACGGCTCCTGCGGGATCGCCAGGAACATGAGGCGGACGTTAACGCGAATGTCGAACGCGAGCGTAATATCGAGCGTCAATCACAGGAGATGAGCGCGCGCGTCCAAGAACTCGACGCCCGTGAGTCGGAACTGGACGCCCGGGATCGTGAGCTGGACGCACTGCACGAGAAAGCCGATTCACAGTTGGAAGAACTCGAGCAGACGCGGGAAACGCTGGCGGCGATGCACGCACAACTGGCGCGGGAACAGCAGGAGGTCATCGCGCAGCGGGAGGAACTGCTCGGAAAGCTCGGAGCGAGGCCTTCGAGTGTCACCGAGCCGGTTGCCGCTCCACCGATGCCCGCACCGTCTCTAGAGCCGGTGGAAGCAGCGCCGGACGCCGAGACGCCGGAGCCGGCCACGACTTCCGCAGCCAAGCAGTTCCGCAAGTTGCGGCGTGATGCGAAACGACGAGCGATTGGGGCGTAGGGACCGAGTTAGCGCAGAGGGGATCCTTTCATGGCCATCAAACTGTTCTCTCGCAAGAAAGCGGGAGAGGAATCGGCGTCAGCGGTCACGCGGCGCGGCGCGGCGGTGCCCTCATCGCGCAAGCGAGGCGCAGCGCCCCCGCCTCGTAGCCTCTGCACCGACGACTTCGTCCCGGCCGCCAAGTCGCCGATAGAGCAGGATCCACTCAAGCAACTATTCCAGCAGCACAGATTCGCCGTCATCGTGAAGAACGCCGAGAAGTGGCGCAGCCATCCCGAAGGCGAAGCGATCATCCGAGATTCGAAACAGGCGCTGGAGCAGGTCACGTCGATCGTGCCGGCGGGCAGCGTCAGCTTCCCGCAAACGCTTACCGCGCAACCGGGCAGCAGCGAGGACGACATCGAGGTCCCACCCTTCCTTCTGAACATTCACGCCGTCACGAACGCCGAGTTCCAGCAGTTCGTCGATGCCGACGGTTACGACGACCTCGACTACTGGCCCGAGGATATCTGGCCACACCTGATCGAATTCAAAGATCTAGCGGGCCGGCCGGGCCCGCGGTATTGGCGTGAGGGTCGACATGATGCGCGGCTCGGCGATCATCCGGTCGTGGGCATCAGCTGGTACGAAGCGTCCGCGTATGCCAAGTGGGTCGGCCGCCGACTTCCGAGCGAGGCCGAATGGCAGATGGCCGCATCGTGGCACATCAACAGTTCAGCCGACCTGCTGCGCCGGTTCCCGTGGGGCGATGCGATGGACAACATGCGCTGCAATATCTGGTCCTCGCGTCACTCGTCGACCGTGCCGGTGACGGACTACCCCAACGGCGCGGCTCCGAACCACGTGTTGCAGTTGATCGGCAACGTCTGGGAATGGTCGAGCACGGCCTACGATGCCTTCGACGACGAGGGCCGTCAGATCATCGCGGAAATGCCGATGCAAGTAGTCCGCGGTGGCGCTTTCGACACGTACTTCGAGACGCAGGCGACCAGTCAGTTCAGGACCGGGCAGATCACTTTGGCGCGGACGCACAACCTCGGGCTGCGGTGCGCCATGGATCTCGATCAGGCCACTTGGCTCGATGAAGACTAACGCATAGAGGAGCATTGCCGTGGCAAGCGCCCCGACCGGAACTTATGCCGCCAGCGCGACGATGCCTTGCCTGATCTGCGAAACGCAGAATCAGTTGGAGGCTGTGATATGCAGCAGTTGCTGCGCACCGATGGCCTTGATTCAGGAGGCGGTCGCCCAGGATCGCGACCCCTGCATCGTCACGGTCGTCGGGGACAGTAACGTCGGCAAGACCGTCTATCTCGGCTTCCTGCTCGACATGTTGTCGAAGCGGGCGGAAGATTTCAACGCCGTGCCCAAGGGGGCCTACTCGGTCGACCTTCAGCACTCGGTCATCACGCATCTTGCGACGCGCCAGTTCCCGCCGAAGACCGCGGTCGAGGCGGACCAGTGGCACTGGGCCTACTATCAGGTGGCCAGGCACGTAGCGCCCTCGAAGATCTACGATCTGGTCATGCCCGATATGGCGGGCGAAGCCATCGCCGCCGAGGTCGCGTCACCGAAGACGTTCACGGTCATCCGCTCGCTCTTGGAGAAGAGCGGCGGCGCGGTCTTGCTCGTCGACGCGGCGCTGGCGGCCGCCGGCTCCCCGCAGCCGGACTTCTTCGCGCTCAAGCTCATGAGCTACCTCGACGGGATCCTCGTGTCGAAGGGACAAGAGCGGCTCAGCACACCGGTGGCGATCGTGCTATCCAAGGCGGATTACTGTCCGGAATGCTTCGACAACCCGCGCGGTTTCGCGAAGACCAACCTCAACCGCCTCTGGAACATTTGCGAGAATCGATTCGAGAACTTCGAGTTCTTCGCGACAAGCGTCGTGGGGAGCATCGGGTTCGGCACCGACGAATACGAAAATGTCGTGCCCTATCCGCTCCATGTCGCGCCGCGCGGCATCCTCGAACCGTTCGAATGGATCCTTTCGATCCTTTAACAGCACAACGCCGCGGAGGCACCATGTCGCAGAACACGTACACGTGCCAGCAGGCCATCTTTACGTCGGTGCGCACGCCGATGGGCGAGGGCTATCGAATCATCGCGGCCAGCCGCGGCCTGCGCGCCGAGGAGAAACAGGCGATCACGCGCCTGTCGCCTTCGCACAACGGACTCTGTGACTGCGGCGCTTCGCCGGGCGTGGCCTTCTACGGTTTGCCGACGGGCCGCCTGTGCGTGGCCCTTTCCTGTGCCGCGGGCGCGGAGCACACCGGCCGGGGCGGACAGCGCATCTACACTCACAATGTCGTGATCGAGGCGGATGATCTGCCCGACTGGGGATACAGTCCATTCAACATCCTGCGTGCCATGATTCACGCGGGTCTGATGAACCCGCAACTCAAGCCGCCGGCTGCTCTGGATGAACTCGAACTGGAGCGGCATGCATTCGCTCACAAGACAGCTCAGCTCGCACCGCACCCGGCCATCGGCACGGGCTGCGGCGGACACATTCTCGAACGTCTCCTCGAACATCAGAAGGTCGTGCTGAATATCGAGAACGCCTGGTGCGACAGCGCCGAGGCCCTGCTGCTCGGCGTACCGGGCCCGATGCGGGAGAAGGTCTCCTTCGCCGCCGGCCTGCAGTTTTCGATCAGTCGATCGCATGACCTGACGCTGCTGGCCGACCCCAAGGGCGCCATCAAGACGAAAGTCGCGGGTCAGCCCGTGGAGTACGTCGTGCCGTGCGGGCGGGGTGAACACCCGCATCCCCGGTCGTCATGGGTGGGCTTCGTCGAGCGACATTGGTCCGTCAACAACCTCGACGGGCTGGCGACGCGCACGTCGCGCGGGTTCAACGATGTCAGCGCCGAGGCGCGTGAGCGCGTCGGGCAGCTTCTCAACTGCATCGATGACGTGCCGAATTGTGATTCGGAAAAGCTGCTGGCCATGGCGTCAAGGCACCTGATGCCCGACGCGCCGAGCCCGGAACCGCAGCTCGTCAACGAATTGCTCGACCGGATGAAGGATGCTCTCAGATGTAAGCTGGCAAACGCACCTTGGCTCGACGTCAAGGAGTATTGGCCAACGCTCATCCAGAAACTTAGTGGATCGCCGGAGGGTGCTGCGTTCGCCTTCCCCGTCATCGAGGTGGTGCTGCGGGGTCTGATGCCCGGCAGTCCGGCAGATGCGGCGACTGCTGCCTATGAACTGGCATCCACGGAAACGCCTGAGGCCTACAAAGAGAGCCGCGAGGCGCTGATCGAGTGCGTCCTGGATCGCTTTGCGGATTGGGCGGACGGCCGGTCGGCCGAGCAGCTCGACGGTTTCGCGTCCACGCTACAGCGCTGGCGTAGCATTCGGCCCAATTCGCCGGCCGTGGAGCGACTCACCCGACGCTCGGAAGCCGTCGAGGCAGAGCTCTCGACAAGTGGATCGCACCCCGACTGATGCGGCTGACTAAAGCTCGATGCCGAGCTGCGCGGCGGCTGCATTTGCTGTGTGATCGATCAGCGTGGCGATCGTCACCGGCCCCACACCGCCCGGCACCGGCGTGATCAACGACGCCGGCTCCAACGCCCCATCGAAGTCCACATCGCCGATGTTGCCCTCATTGTAGCCGGCGTCGATCACGACCGCGCCCAGCTTGATCCACCCACCTTGCACGAAGTTGGCCTTGCCGACAGCCGCGATGATGACGTCGGCGTGGCGGACGAGGTTCGGCAGCGCCCGCGTGCGTGAATGGCAGAGCGTGACCGTGGCGTGTGCGTTGATGAGCATGGAGGCCATGGGGCGGCCAAGGATCGGGCTTCTGCCGATGACGATGGCGTGTGCCCCGTCCAGTTCGACCTGATACTCCTCGAGCAGTCGCATGATCCCAGCCGGCGTGCAGGACGGGAATGAAGGCATGTTGAGGATGACGCGCCCGAGCATGGCGGACGACACGCCGTCTACATCTTTTTCGACGGGGATTGCCTCAAAGGCGGCTCGTTTGTCGAGTGGCGCGGGCACGGGATGCTGGACGAGGATTCCGTGGACTGACTTGTCGGCGCCGAGGCGTTTGACCTCCGCGACGAGTTCGTCAGTGGAGATCGTCGCGGGTAACTCGACACGCAGCGGCTTCATCCCGACATCGTCGCAACGCTTCCGCTTCATGCGGGTATAGATCACGGACGCGGGGTCGTCGCCGACGAGGACCGTGGCGAGCGACGGGACTACGCCCGTGGCGGCTTTGATCCGCTCGACCTTCGCGGCGACCCCGTTGAGGATCTTGCGGGCAAGTGCCCGCCCGTCCATGAGCTTGGCACGATGGCCCGTTGGCATATCTGCAGCTTCCATGGCGGGAGGGTACAGCCGCCCCGGTGGCGTGTCACCCTTTGATCCAGTTCGTTATCGCGCAAGTCACGCTTCTGTGCCGGATCCGTGAGCCGCGGGCT
>JAJDDX010000201.1 GCA_029260055.1 Phycisphaerae bacterium | reverse complement strand
TTGCCAAGGGGGGAAAGAGGGGGGTCTGGCCGGGGGTGCCCCGTCCTTCGCGTACCCGCGAAGGGTGGGGAACGGAGCATGAATCCGTTTGAAAGTATTCTCCTGCACCTTCCACCAACATCCGCACCGTCGCGAATGTCTTGATGCGTTGCTGCGCAGGTCGAAGGATCAGACCGATGCACCCGCTACTCTCAGCCGCCAACTGCAATCGACGAGAAAGACGCTCATCGAGCCCGGCTAGCGGGGCGATGACCGCCGCGACGGCTGAGCATCGCAACGATTGATCCGCCGCCCAAAAGGCGCTCTTGTTGTCCTTGGCGCGAATGACGATGAGGCGATCGAATAGCGCCCCGTATGGCTGCACAGCCGGCGGATGAAAATCCCCCGTCGTGTCGATAAAGATCACGCTTTGGCGCCGCCGCGCCCCGTCAGCCGGCTCGGCGTCGATGCCTCGATCGCTTATGCTTTGATCGCTGATGCATTGAAGGGCGATCCGCATGGCCAGTGCCATTGATCCGACACCGGGCGTATCAGCCAGGATTTCGGTGATCGTGCCGCAGGCAAGCCCGCCGTGAGGCAGGGCGTCGTCGACAATCCGCAAGCCGGTGGGGACGAACCGGCGGGTCCACCCGGCCTGAGTAGCTCCGCGACGGCGATGGTCTTCAAGTTGCTCCCGCAGCCTCCGGACGACCTCTTCGGCTCCCTCGGCTCTTGCATCGTGCCGTGCCGGGGGAACCATCGCCTTTGCCAAGGGCTCTTCTCTTTCATCCCCCCTTGCCAAGGGGGGACGGAGGGGGGTCGCACGCTGCCCGAAGGCGGGGCACGCTTCGGACGGATCGCCTCCATCCACCGGGGGCGGCTGCGAGCCGGATCCGGATTGATCATGCCCAATCCGGCCATGCGGAGTCGGGCATGTGGTCCGTTCGCTGGTGCATGTGCCTCGTTCGCCGGTGCATATGGCCTGTGCGCCGGCGCGCACCGCAAGCTTTTCGGTGTCGACAGTCGCGATCGACATCGTTTTCGTTCCTTCCCGCAAATGTCCGGACCGCGTGAAGCGTCCAATCGCGTTTCGTGCTTTGAAACGCTTTTGCCCCAAACGTGCGTTTGGCTCTATTTGACGAGCGCCATGCGCGCCGTTCATTCCTCTACATGCACGGCGGCGGCTTGCTTACTACGTATGTCACACGCTACCCGAGATGTTGCACACCCCTCAGCCCGAAGGGCTGACAGATAGTAGCCGTGGGCAAGTCCCGGTATGCCGGGGCGCCGCCCACGGTTACGCAGACTCCTACATTCCGCCAGACCCTGAAGGGGTCGAACAAACCGCGTGGCTGTGCCATGCAACGGCCGGGTGCCACGCAACGCCGTTAACCGTAGCCGGCATGGGTGCCCCATCCTTCGGGTACTCCCGCAGGGTGGAGGACGGATCTCGCCGGGTGCCACTGGTGGCTTGTCCACCAGTGCTCATGGCCAAGCTGCGCTCGCCCATGCCACTCGGCGTTCACACCGTTCACCGACGCATGTCGCGTTCGTTAAGACGTGCCGCCACGGCCCCCGTCTAGACCTAACATATACCAAACTAACGGAGGATACAAGCCTCGACTCGAGGATTTTTAGATTGAAAACAGGACAACCCGAGCTGCCAAGAGAGGATGGGCAAGGCATCGCTTTATCGCCTTGTCGCGACCCATCCCTGCCGTGATACTCACGCCTCATGGCCTCGACCGACCAACAAACGAGCGCCCCGGCTACGCCTCGCCGTGCCGGACCCGTCACGCGGAGGCTCGTCTACGCCCTCGTCCTGATTCCGATCGTCCCGACGGTCTCGGTCATCGGCGTGAATGCCATCGACCCGACCGGCGCCGGGACGTGGGACCACTTTCGCTGGTTTCAGTTCCTCTTTTCCATTCTGTGGGTCGTCGCCACGATCGCCATCTGGCGGACCTTCGTCATCTGGACGCTCGGGCGGGCATGGCTTACGGCCCTGACCGCACTGATCCCGTTCGTTCAGGTAGCCGTCAATCTGCCGCTGTGGGACGCCGGTTGCGTCAGCGAGGACGTGCTGCGCGTCGGGCAGCACGACGTAACGATCGGACTGTGGGTGTGGTGTTCGATATGGGTCTGGTGGGGCTTCGAGAAAGGACGCACGGCTATGACTACCGACGGCACCTTGAAACAGGTCCGCATGACGCCGACAGCCAGGCGCATCGTCGCGTCGATCGGCACCATCCCGTTTACCGTCGGGATCTTCTTCATCGTCGCGATGTTCTTCGATGACGTACTCGGCATGTCGGAGATGGCATTTGTGCCCGCCGGCTACGCGGTGTCAGCCGCCATGGCTGTTTGGCTCTGGCTGTTCATCTGGCGCGGCGCGGTGGCCTGGTCGTCCGACGTGGTTCGGTGGACCATAGCGATCGGGATCGTCTCTCTAGCCGTGCCCATCTTCGTCCTCTGGCTCACGATGTGGTTATATCCCGGCGGCTTGGATAACTTCGTCGAGGCGACGATCTACTGCCTTCCGATCATCGGGTGGGGCGTGTGGATGGCGGTGACGGTCAATCGTTGGCCGGCTCGGTCAGTCGCAGCCACCTCCGATCAGCGCGTGCCGCAGTGCCTGGCGTGCGGCTATCTGCTGATCGGCTTGAGTTCGACGAGATGCCCGGAATGCGGCGACGAGCCCACGCTAGACGAACTCTGGGAGGCCACATCGAACGTGTTAGAGAGCTAGCCTCTACCGTGCTTGGCATTGGCCCTCGTGTCTCGACCCGGCCAGCAGTGCTCGGATTCACCTGTCGACTCGATAGTATTGCGGCTCCGGCAGCGCCTGATCAGCACTCTCCATAAGGAACTCGCTTCGCCAGTAGGATTATTCTCCCTGGGAATCTGTTTTCCCCTTTGGCTGGGCCTATCATTATAGGTCCGTGGGAATCGGGTGCCGCTACCATCTTGGATTGAGTTGCCGGTGTACGAATGCACGCGAAGTGGGTTTGGCGCATTGGTTGACGCTGCGGTTCGTGATCGGGTGCATGAATGGGACTAGGACCGACTACGAGAAACGGAGGACTGAGTGATGAGAAAGCTATTCTTCGGCTTGGCGGTTTGCGCCGCGTTGCTGAGCGTCATGGCTCTGCGGGGATCTTCGGCGGGTGCGACGCCCCTCGGGCCGAATCCGGACTGCGTCGCGCTACACGCCTGCCATCGGCACGGGGGCACATTGGATGGCTGCAGCCCCGTTGAGATGCAACAGGACGTGCATTGCCTGGAGGCTGAGGATCAGTACTTCAACGTCTACGTCTGTGATTTGGATATGGAGGATTACTCGGCCGGCTGCGGCGGGGGCGTGCCGTATTGAGCGGGCTCGGGCTTGCCCTCCAGCATGGGATCGCCCCGGCGATCCGTTGACCTTGCACGGTGTGTGACTGACGGGCGCCTCGGAGCCTCGCAGGGCGCGTGCTGGGACGTGAACCAGTTCGGTGCTCTTGGGAGTCGGGTGGAGCGAACGCGACACCTGCCGCACGGTCGACCTCGGCTGAACCGTGCCCCTGTATCGTTGTGTCTTTCCCGCACGCGCACGCGGGGCAGGCTGAAGGCCTGCGCGATAGTAGCGGGTGCCCCATCCTTCGCGTACGCGTGAAGCGTGGGGCACGCACCGCTCATCGTCTTCCAAGCCGGTGTCGCGTTCGTCCTTCCCCCACCCTTGTTGCGCACGGATGAGGCACCCGCTACTCCGGGGTCCTTTCCATTTGGGCTTTTCGACTTTTGGACGTTTGGAAGTTTGAACGTGTCGCCTACGGCCCGCCGAACTGCAGTTGGAAGAGCTTGAAGTCGTCCAGGTCCACATCGCCGTCGCCGTCGAGGTCGCCGAGGAGCGGCGGGTGGAATTCGTGGGCGCCCATGTCGACAATCGGCGGGTCCCCAACACCGGTGTCGTCTGTGGTCGGATCGTCGAAGAAACGCGATCGGCCGAACAGGTCGAGCGGGAGCGGCTCGGTCGTGTTGCCGTCGCCGTCGAGGTCGTGCGCGTCAGCCGGCACCGCGTCGTTCCTCCCGGCGTCGATACACGGCGAGCCGCGCGTGAGTTGGAAGTCGACATTGAACAGCGGGTTTCCCGAGATGTTCCCCTCCCCCTGCCAGCCGCCGCCGATGCAGCTGTGCGTGACCATTGCAGGGCCGCTGATCTCTGGCTCCGAATCGGCGAGGTTGGCCCAGACGATGCAGTTGGCAAGCACAGGGCTGGAGTCAAAGATGTAAATCCCACCGGCCGTGTTGGCCGAGTTACCGCTGAAGGTGCAGTTGGTCAGCGTCGCGTTACCGCGGGTCTGGAACATCCCGCCGCCGGTGAAAGCGGAGTTTCCGCTGAAGGCGCAGTTAATCAGCGTAGGGTTACTGTAGAGGTTTCTCATCCCGCCGCCGGAGGCAGCGGAGTTTCCGCTGAACGTGCA
>JAJDDX010000021.1 GCA_029260055.1 Phycisphaerae bacterium | reverse complement strand
GATGGTGATCGCACCTGGACTCGAACCAGGGACCCCTAGCATGTGAGGCTAGTGCTCTTTGTTACAAGAGTTGGGCCGAACGGGGGTGTTCTGCTCGGTGTGTGGATATCGGTATAGCCCCGACCACACTCCCCCGTCAACTATTTTCTCACCCATGTGCGCACCGCATAGCGCACAGCGCCTAACCCATGGCTTGCCGTGTGCTTTGAAAGTGCGCGACGCTGTTGGAAATCCGAAACAGGGTCGGTCTTTCGCGTTTCATAAAAAAAATCCGCTGAAGTCATTGCACCTGCCGGTGCGCCACTGGTTCGGTAGGGGTATCGTGACCGTCACGGAGTTCCTTTCTGTCTGGGCGACAGGAGAGAGCGGGTTGATCGTCGGCGAGGGTTGGACGAAAAACCGCGGCGTCGTCCTAAACAAGTGGATCCACAAAGCCGAGCTCGGCGGGATCGAACTCTGCGAACTGACAGCCCCCCATCTGCTGCGCCTGCAACGCCTGGTGATCAGGGATGGTCGTAAAAACTCAACCGCCAACCGGGTTGTACACCACGCGTTTGCCGCCATGATCCGTGACGCGGTGCTCGTCGGTCAATGCGATCCCGCCGTTCAGTTAAACTTCCGACGAGTCCGCAAACTCCGCGAAGAAAAGACCGACGCCGATCGCGCTCCCGATGAAAAGCACTTGCAAACTATTCTCGACTACCTCGAGCACAACGCACCGCCTTGGGTCTACGGCTTTGCGCGTTGGCGAGTAGAGACCGGAATGCGACCGACCGAAGTCCTCGGCCTTCGCCACTGCGATATCGATCGCAAGAACTCACGCGTGACGATTGCTCAAGGTCGTGACGGGACCGTCATCACCAATGCAAAGACAGAGCGATCGCGGCGAACGATCCCGATTGGCCGCGCCGCGATCGCCGTCCTGGATCTCTACCCACCAGGCACCGGCAAGGACCTTGTGTTCGTCAACGGATTCGGTCGGCCGATCAACCTGAACAACTTCCGCAAACGCCATTGGAAACCCGCCTTCGAGCTCGCCGGCGTTCCCTACTTCAAGTTTAAGAACCTGCGTCACGCCTGCGCTTCACGTCTGGACGCTGCCGGGTGGTCGGTCAAAGCGGTGGCAATCTATCTCGGGGACGATCCAGCTACAGCCGAAGCGAAGTATATCCGACGCGTTGGTGGCGTTCCGATCTCACCCGAACAACTGGACGCCGGACTCAATGGCGGACTACCCACTGCAATGCCAATGCACCCCCAGGCTTTGCGCCTTGTATATAGCCGACGTTAGACGCGAGTGTTGTCGAAAAAGAGTTCGTTGGCCAGCAAACTAGTGAGGTTCTCGCTGGTGCGACAAGCGGCGCGTATCTTGTGGACATCTTCCAACTCGCGACGCAATTGCTTGAATAAGGGCTCGGTAACGTTTTCAAGGTCCAAACTGGTCTCAGCGGCGCGCTTCTGGAGCCACTTCCTAATAAGCTGTCGCGCAATGCCATTGTCAGTATAGGTATCGCGCAGCTCAGGCGGGAGGCGGACGATACGGTTCGGCGAACGGCCGAGGTCTAGAATTTCATTCCTGATCTCCGCCATTTGTTCAATTATAATTTCCGCCTGGCTGACCTCGGTCTCCTCGATTCTAGCCACATGGTATGAACCGAAGTTTTGAAGAAACGTGGAGTACCCGTGGCCATTACTCGCCGCCTTGTGTGTGTTCGTCAGTTTCTCGCCAAGCTCTTTCCTGAACGAGAGCACCTCTGCGTACCTTAATGTTCGCGGATATCCAACGTGCTCGATCACAGCTGTGTCGAAGACATAATCCGTAACATCATCCTTCACTATGATAGTTGGCTTGTCGAAGGCTAGGCGGAGTCCCAATTCAAACATCACATTCGGGTTCTTGCCGCTCACATCGCAAACCACGATTGGGTCTGAGTAAAGATTTTGGATGATCCTCTTCTGAATCACCCCACTCTCGTTCGCGTCGCTAACCAGATGGGGTGAGAATCCGGCGCTAACAATCGCCGCGTCGAGGATCTTCCTGACATCCGCCCAATGATCCGCACCGCATCCGTCTATCAGCGTAATCGGCATCACCAACCCACAGGTTGGCAGTCTGCCTTTTTCCTGCTCCGTCATGGTAAATCGGACATATATGCTGCAGCCCCAATTGAAGCAACGGTAAGACAACGCCCAGTGAAGGCCGCGCTGTGATGAGAGTGTGATTCCCGTGCTAGGTTTCCACACTCAGGAAACCGCGGCGAGAAACCTATTCTGCCAACATCGTCACGACCGGAACTGCGGCTTGTCGTGAACCGTCGCTAGGCGTCAAACCCTTTGCTCCCCGTCGCGCTCGCAATTATGCGACACGTTTGCGGGACCCTTCTCTATGGGGACCCGTTCTACCAGTCTACCAAATTGTACGTAAGGGCCGGCGCTATAAGGGGCTGGGCAGCGCGGCTGCGGTTCTCAAACCGATGCACTACCCGCAAGCGCATCCTCGTGGACCGATAAGAGTTGCGCCCCCAGCATTGAAGTGAGCAAATCCTCCATACTCGACACGTCGATCTGTCCTGTATGATTGACTGCATCTGCCTCATCCAGCGCTTCGTAGTATGGGCCTCGTTGCTCAACAATTTGCTCTGGAATTGTCCGCACTCCAGGCAATCTGTAGCCCAAGCGTGCACAGAGAACCAGATAAGATGCCGCTCGCGATGTACGCCCGTTGCCGCCCATGAATGGGTGGACCCAATTGACTCGCCACATCACATAGGCCGCCAGATGAATCGCTGAACTCCCCCAGTTGGTGTTCACGTAGTTACAGAGGTCCTCGACTAACTCCGGAATAGCTTCCGCAGGTGGGGGTTGATGCTGCGAGTTCACTATAGCGACAGGGCCAGTGCGAAAGTTTCCGGCACAGGTGTAGATGTCTTTTATGGCTATGCGTTGGAGCGCCTGGAGCGTGGAAGTGCGAAGATTAAAGGGGCCGGTTTTGATCGAGCGATCGACCTGCTCCAAAACATAGTCGAACTGGAGCAAGCCGTTTCGCGATTCAAGTCGGGCCTTTTGAGCTGCATCCGGAAACAACTCGTGGGAGGCGGGGCGGCTGTCTCTCTTTACCTCAGTTTTTCTCATTACCGCCGAGCTTCAGCGACTCAGCGGCGGCGGCCACCGTGCGTTTCGTTATTCGCTCATTCTCAAAATGAGTGTTGCCGTACGCAAAGCTCCGTCGCTGGGCCTCTTTCTCTACAGCCGTGGCTTTGCGGTTCTTGGAATCTCGAACCAGTCTTTCTAATTCTTCTCTACTCATTTTATTACCGCTCTGACGAAATCCATAGACAGCCCTGACACGGGTCCGAATCCGACCCTTGCCCTACTTCCTTGATAATACAGTGATATCGCCCCTGGTTGCCGGAAAACCGGGGCAAAAAATAACCGCCATAGTGTGCCTCCTCCGTCCGAACAGCACGATATTAGGTGCCGTGGCGAGAGTTTGTCAATCGGCTCGTAACGCGGGGTAGTGTCCTAATTCCGGCACCTTGCGCCATACGCAGGCACCCCCAAATGGGGAGTTGCTAAAGAGTGGCAAAAGCCCTTCTAAATTGCTATGTTAAAAGTAGCACCATGAGGACTGGCGTGAAAGGACTTGACTTTAGCGCATGGATCAGGACAATATCCACCCCATGGGTAGGAGGGATACGGCAACAGGTGGGCAGTACGTATGGGGGCGTCTGTCGCGAGAGGAGGTCCCGGAATACATCCGCAGCCTCGCTCGGTCGGGCGGCCACTTCATATTGAGCCCTGGAGCTGAGGACCAAATGAGAAACACTGGGATCACTAGTGTCACTCTACTATTTGCGCTCAAGAGGGCGGAGTTTGTCACCTGGGCGGACGAATCGGGCGCGTGGAGATTTTCGGCGCTTGTAGATCTCGGAGGTTCGCTGCGCATTGCTGTCGAGCCAGGCACTCTCGATAACGAGGTCATTGTGGCAGCGGTCGTACGGGACTGACGCGCCCACACCTGCTCTGTTCAAAATATGAATACTACAAACGACAAAAGCCAAGTACGGAATCCGAAGATTATTGAGCATGCGTGTCCAGCCTGCGGCGGGAACATCGCTTGCGATTCGGTGGACCGCTACACAGAGACCGAAATAGTCGGGATGGCCGGGGTTACGTTGATCCACGCTGTTGAGAAGCGTAACTGTATTCAGTGCGGCTATAGGGGTGGATTGCTCATTCCGAATCTGCCGGGTCTTATAGCCACCGTCGCCCTCGTCCGGGCTACGGTGCCAGCAAAGCTGAATGGGCATGAGATTCGGTTCCTTCGTGAAGCACTAGCGAAGACGGCCGTCGAGTTGGCGTCAGCTCTTGAGGTTCGCGCTGAGCAAATTTCGCGTTGGGAGAACGACAGTAGCCCAATCTCGCCTCAGTGCGAGAAATTGCTAAGGATACTGGTGCTATCGTCGCCGTCTCTGCGCGAAAATAGCCCGGTAATTGCGAACGATGTCCATACCGATGAGTACGCCTGGATGAAGATCCGCTCTGTGAAGATACGTCCGGATGAACCGTTCTCGATCGAGTTGACCATTGTTCGGAACCTCAAGCATGCGCAGACCTGGGGTCTAGCCGCTTGATGGCGATCCAGACATAGCGGCTGTAAACAACTCGCTCATCGTCCAAAGATTACGACAACTCCATTCTTGAGTCACCACGACCGGATGTCGCTCGTGAGTCGGTGGAGGTGAATTCTGTTGTGCCGCCTATCTCATTGGCCGCTGGCTCTAGGAAAAAAAGCCGAGGGTCGGCTTGCCAATCGAGTGATCGTGACTAGGTTTGGGAGATGCGTCCGCACGGCTGCTGTGCGGACGCACACCATCGCCGATTGGTGGGCACGCAAGCCCCTGGAGGTTAGGCGGTAGATTTGGTTGGAGGAAAAGCATGGCAGACCCCAGAGCTTTCATCAGCTTCGATTTCGATCACAATGAGACGCAGAAGATACTCTTCTGCGGCCAGATCAAGAACTCCAAGACCCCGTTCTCAGTTCAGGATTGGTCTTCGAAAGAGGACCTTCCGCAGGCGGAGTGGGAAAAGAAGCTCAAGACAAAGATCAACGGGTGCCATCTAATGATCGTACTCGTCGGAAGATCGATGGGCAGCGCGTCCGGTGTTGCGAAAGAGATTGGCTTTGCCCAGGATCAGAACGTGCCATTCTTTGGCGTTTACGTAGACGGCGCGGGGACGAGTAGCACACTCCCGAAAGGGCTCGTGCGCAATCGAACGATCGCCTGGGACTGGAATAACATTGCCAAGGCCGTCGACCAGATGATGGGCGAAGGCAAGAACAAGTAGAGGGGAGCGACGGTGCGACGTGCTCTGATTGTCGGGGTCGACGACTACACTGGAGCCGCGCTTCAGGGGTGCGTCAACGACGCGAATGCCATGGCGGGGGTCCTTGAGACCCACGGCAATGGATCACCAAACTTCGACGTGCGTCTGATGACCTCGCCGAGCGACAACATCTCAAGGGGTGGATTGCGTGAGGCCATCGAGAAGCTCTTCGCTACGGAGTGCGACATTGGGTTGCTTTACTTCTCGGGGCACGGATTCGTCCGCAGCACCGATGGTTACATCGTCACAAGCGACTTCAAAACGTATGATGAGGGGATCTCGATGACGGAGATCCTCGGCATGGCTAACCGATCTCCGGTTAAGAACAAGGTTGTGATCCTGGACTGCTGTTACTCAGGGAACATGGGTACCCCTACGATCGCTGAAGGCGGCATCGCACAACTCTCTGAGGGGCTCACCGTGCTTACCGCAAGCCGGCACTCGGAGCCGGCGATGGAGAAGGGTGGAGCGGGAGTGTTCACCGACCTCGTCGTCGACGGGCTCCAAGGGGGAGCTGGAGATCTTCGCGGGCACATAACGCCTGGCTCCATCTACGCGTACGTAGATCAGGCACTCGGCGCATGGAACCAGCGGCCGATTTTCAAAACAAACGTCACCTCGTTCACCTCACTACGTGAGGTGACGCCTCCCGTTCCGCTTGAGACGCTCCGGAAGCTCGTCGATTACTTCCCCAATCCGCAGGACGAGCACGCTCTTGACCCCAGCTACGAGTACACTGAAATCGGACACGATCCGGCAAAGGTGGCAATCTTTAAAGACCTTCAGAAGATGGAGGGGGTGGGCCTCGTGGTTCCGGTCGGCGAAGAACACATGTACTTCGCCGCGATGAAGTCGAGGGCGTGCCGCCTGACTGCGTTGGGCTTTCAATACTGGAGACTTGTGGACGAGAGGCAACTATAGCGCACGGAGTTGGCGAAGCTGTCACTCACCGCCATGTGTGGTCGGACGATGCGGCCAGGTCGCGTGCCAAATCCTACAAGATACTCCCCACCATATAGACCCAGAGGGCGGACAAGTACGGGGGTTCAGTCGTCGATCTTCGGCCCTACCCACCATCCGGACCGCTGAACGCCCAGAACCCTAGCCCTATGATCCCGATCGCACCGATCACAACGGCCGCGATAGCCGCCGCCGCGATCCTGAGTGCGGTACACACACGATCACCTTAGCCAGCGTCGACCGCGCCGAGCTTTGCGCCGAGGTCCTTCGCCTCGTTGGTCAGGTGTACGCGTAACGCCTCGATCGCCTCAGGGCCCCTCTGGCGTGCAAGGATGTATGCGCCGACGTCCGCGTTGTGCCTGACGATCGCTTCGTCAAGCGTACCGTCTGCGAGCATCTGCATGTAACGAGCGCCGATCAGCAACGCCACTTCGAGTGCTTTCTCCATGCTACCGTCCTCCCCTTGCTGCGGCTTGCCGTCTTACGATTTCACGGGCGATTGCGTCGAGAAGCACCGCTTGTGCGCCGCGCTCCGGTCCCGTGAGTAGGCTCGCAGCCTCGATCACCTTCTCCGCCTCGAGCCGCTTCTCTTGTGCCCACCGGATGAACGCCCGCTCTCCTTCTGTTGAGGTCGCAGGATCGCAGCGGTGAACGCCGAACTCGTCGGTCTCCGGACACGCAGTCTCCGCAAACGTCACCACAAGCCGGAGCCCGTCGTTGTAGGAGATCAGGGCTGCGTTCCATGCTTCTTGCGTAGAGGTCGGAACCGGAACCGGTGCAGGCTTCACTGTCGGGGCAAATATAGTCCCGCAACCGAGCGTGCTCGCACCCAACCCGAGCGCCATCAGAAGTGCCATTGCCCTGGGAGCTCCTGCCGTGGTCGCCGGCGTCCTCGCTACCTTCCGCCCATAGGCAGCGAAGAGCAGTCCGAGGAACTCAATGATTCGAGCTCCGAACTCCATGATCTTTCCTAGCTGCTCCTCTGTGGGCTCGGAACCGGTAACGCCCAAAAAAATTGCTGCGCCCATCGCGACCAACACTCCCGTGTAAGTCTTCCGTCCGTCCATAAACTTCATGTGCTTTTCCTCCACCTCCGCAGTCCCGCGGCTCGTTTTCAGTTTGGTGTGTTCTCCGGCCTCTCATTGCATTGCGCGCAAAACGGGTGCGGGCGAGACGAACGCAGGTGCGCGTCGAGTAGCTCTCGCGTCTCGTTTCCGCGCTTGGACACTCCCTCGAGGTGCTTCGCCATGTTGCCGGTGCGCTCATCAATACGGATCAGCAGAGTTCGGTGACCTTCGCGTCGCTTCCACGCAAACCCGAACACCGCCACAAAGGCCGCCGAGGCTATCCCCGCCAACCATCCGACCACCGGCTCAATCCCGTGCTGCTCCATCACTTCCCCTCCGTTCTCATACCGGCGTTGGCTTAGGTAAGAGGGCGGTGGTCACCTCGAGCTCGCCAACTCGCTTTCTCATCCACGCGTTAAACGATCGCAGGGTCTTGCGGGAGTTGGTCACCCCGAGTTGCCCATCGATTTCGCGGATCTCATCGCCGGTCAGAATGCAGCCACCTGTGTTCGAGCGTAGCCCTTGCGACTTATCGCCCGCCCAGTTGCCGGCGTGCACGAGTGAATCTGTACGATCCTCAACTCCGCACACCCGATAACACCACCCAAAACTCGGCGACCAATCCCACACGAGAGTGTAGATCCCGTCAGGGATGCACGAGATGAACGGCTTGTTATCTTTCCACTCCGGCTCGAGCGTGTGCGCCAGGAGAACTGGCCCGTATACCCAGTCCCGCCAAAGCATCTGGCCGAACGTCCCGAACTTACCGCTCCGGATACGTAACAACTGCAGGCGGACGATCTCGATCATGGGAGCACCGGAACCCTCATGTATTCGATACCGATCAGCACTCTTCCAACGGTTGCAGGAGTGCCGGCCTCGGTAACAGTTGCCGTGTAGGTCTGCGTTGCCGCCTGATACTTCCCGAGCTCGGCGCCGGGGAGTGTTGGTGTCTCGACGGTGATTCTCCGGGGGGTTGTTACGCCGCCGCCGGCAACACTCACCTCAACCGAAAGCATAGTTCCATCGACGTCGGTGTGACCGGCCTTGATGATCGCCCCCGTGCCAGAGTCGAAAAGGATGTGCGGATCCAGGTTGACCGCTGTCACGATGTGCGGACCGACCACGGTCACGATCGAGGGATTCAGAGCCGCCGGCGTTGCCCATGCGAACTCGGATCCGAAAGGACCCTGCGCCAAGGTAAAGAGCACGATCCAGTCGGTGTCCGCGGCGTTCCGCTGCTTTAGAACACCCGCCGTGGTGTCCGCCCACAGCATGTGGGCGATGGTTGAAGACGGCTCTGCAGTGCCACTGTGAACCGTGCGCAGGGCCTCTAGGGCTGCGTTGATCGCCGCGATCGCGTCGGTCCCGGCGCTCGAAGCGGCGACGGGGATTGGAAAGCTCTGGCTCATGGTAGGCTGTACCCCTTCCCGCTGATTCCGTTCCAGATTGCAGAGACTCCGCCCTCTCCTCCCGGAAAGCCCTCTTCGTGGCATTCGCAAACCCCGAGGACGTCTTGACAGACAAGCAGGGGTGCACACGTGCCGGCACACGTCGGAGCCGTCGCCAACCCGCAAGCCGGGAGCGTGCCTGCGAGTTCGTCGGCTCCGAGATCCCACGACGCGCCTTGAGGTCTTGCGTCTGCATCAATGTCGATGGCGAAACTCGTCAGCGTCACGCCAATATCCAACGCAGGAGACCCTGCCGAAATGTGCAGGTCCGGGGGCGTCGCGGCCTGATTCACCCAAGAAATGTCGGTGTTGAAAACGTTGTTCGCGCCGACACCACCGAATTCGTTATCGCTGGCGAACAAAGCGCCTTGGGTGTTGCTGTAACTAGACGCGCTCGGCAATCCGGCCTGTGTGTCGCAGCAAATAGTCCCTGCGCCCACGTCACCGGGACCGCCGCACTGTTGGGATTCTGGAGGCAATGCCACGGACCCACCTGCGATGCCTGAAATGACATCACCGCCAGCGCGGGTGTAAACGAGGTTATAGTCGAACACGTTTTCGTCGCCGACTTCGAGACCGACTGACGTTTTGCCGACCTGCATGATGGCTCCGCTGCGCACCATGATGTTATTGCGAACATCGAGATCGTAGTGGTTCTGCCAAACCTGGAACCCACCAAACATGGTGTTATTGAAAATTTGTAGAGCGTGCGCGCACTTATTCAGTCGAATCGCATCACCTGAGTCCTTGAGGAAGTTGTTGTAAATCAGTCCGTGGTAGTTGCAGGACTTCACCGCCAACGCACTGCCCGTGCCGCTCGTTTGGTTGTCGTATATCTTCGAGTTCGCGATCACCCAGCGTCTACACGTCCCGCCGCCCGCGCAGTCTGCGTCTGCGGCGCACGCAGTACCCACTTCGCTACCGCCAACACAGCCGCCGGCGTTCCATGATTCGCATAGGTTGTCGCTACTGCCTGTTCGGCTGCCATCAAAACCTTCTTCTGACCAGCCGTGCGAGATCAAGCCGTCGATCAAGTAACCGTGCGAGTTTGTGATGTGGATGCCGTCACGGTCTCCGATCGCTGGTGATGTGCTGCCGTCCAACACAGTGTCGTGGACTTCGAGCAACGGGCATTTAAACGCACCGATTCCCCCTGCACCGCTAACCGTGGTTGCCTGCTTGACTACAACATCCCGAATGACGAGCGATGTCGCGGGGTTTGCACCGCCTGTGCCCACGCCGCCATTTCCGCACTCGATACCCTCGCGCTCAGCGGACTCAATGACGACGTTCTGAATCAAGCCGCCGGTGGTGTCGCGGTACAAGATACCGCTGGCGCTACTGGCAGCAATCGTCGCGTTGATCGTCACGTCGCGGACGGTCGAGCCGGTCGAGTTCATAATGCGGAACGCAGATCGAGGGTCAGATCCACCGGCCGTAAAGGCGCGGCACGCGGTCTGGTTGTCGCCCATGAGCAGCTTCACGTCTGAGGCAACGCCGGTCTCGCCCTGAAACGTGATGTTATCGACGCCGTTCAAGTCGATTCCGCAATCAACCGTTGCCGTAGATCCCAATGACACCCACGCACCCTCGGTGTTACACAGGATGATCGTGTCACCGGCCGTGAGTGTCGCGCCGGATTGCTCGACCAAGTAATCCCAGTTGCGACACGCCGTCACGCCACACGAGACCGCCGCATCGCATATGAGCGAATTCACGCCGTCGTCGTCTAGGTAATACGTCGCCGCCTGCGCTGCGACTGGGATCGCCATCCACACCGACAGAGCGAACAGAGCGGTTTTGATCTTCATCAGAAAGTGTCCTCGCACCAGAAATAGGAACAATCCCAATCGCTAGAACACGGGTTGCCAATCCTGCCGGTCGTACAGACCTCGGTGGAACAGGTGCCGTCGTGCGTCCTAGTGCCGGCGGCTTCCGCCGAGAATGGGAATTTCTGATTCAGGCAAGCCGCCAGAATCTCTGTTTGTACGTCGGTGCCGACCGCACTGACGACGATGTCGTCACCTTTTTTGCTAGGGTGCACAGGATCGCCCCAGCACGAGAACACCCCACCACCGAAATCGCGGCAGTAGTCGTGCGTGAATCCAGCGACATCAACGAACCACATATTGTTCTGCGTCCGGTGTCGGTTCGCATAGTCGCGTTGAAGCGATGCGAGGCCGGAAAGCGTCGGAGCGTGCGCTGCGAACCCTGCCCAGAAGCCGTTTGCTTGAGGATGGTT
Organism: Phycisphaerae bacterium; assembly: GCA_029260055.1. Classification (GTDB taxonomy): domain Bacteria; phylum Planctomycetota; class Phycisphaerae; order UBA1845; family UBA1845; genus JADFOB01. The sequence continues at coordinate 30,573 of JAJDDX010000021.1, read as the reverse complement.
CCCGAGCGGCACAGCCTCCGTTGCCAGAATCCATTTGAAATCGTTTGTTGTCGGCACATCCGAGTTCCGCGCCTCGTATTCGCGCCGGAATACATCGAGGTTTCTCTCGATCGACGCCCACGAGTTATAGGCAAGCACGATGCCCGGAGAGCATCCCGGCACGTCTTTACATCCAGGTTTCGACCAGTCCGGCGCGACCGGAGGAACTGGGAGCTCGTAGTTCTGCCACGCGGCGACGCCTAGCGAGCTACTACACGAGCACTGACTCACCCCCTGCCCATTTGTGTGGTCGGGGTTCCCGATCGTGTCGCACGGTTCAAAGAGCGAGAACTGGCATTGACCTATGCAAAACCCAGCGGCGACATCACACGTTGACGGTAATATCGACGCTCCGTTGAGCCGCGTGCAGTCGGCGTCTACCGTACATGCGATGTAAGACTCGCAATCCGCGTCATCCACGCACCGTGAGCATTCAGGTCCGGTGTTCTCCGTGAGCCATTTCCCGTCCGCGTGGTTGAGACAATAATGAATAGATGCGGAGTTCGCCCAACTGCTGTTTTGGCTGCACGGCGCCGGCGTCCCGTGATTCGGACCGCCCCAGCAATACCCATCATATTCTTCGCAAAGGTTCGGACTCCCGCAGTCCGCATCGCTTTCGCAAAGCTCCCCGACCGATGCACCCGCAGAACAATAGCTCTGCTTTATGCTACCGGAGGGGAGATCGTTCGCGCCGAACATGGTGATCACCTTGTCGGGCTTACCAATGCCACCGACTTCGCTCCGACCGTTGAGAGGTCCGCCGGCGATACCGTCAACGATATACGGAGTAGCCAGCTTGAGGTCGCCGGTCGTGCGCCCACCCTGTGTGTAGACGACAAGAGATTCGAGATCCCCAACCTTCAGAATTAAGCCACGCCTAAGGTCCAGTGTGTTGAATACCGAGTCGCCCGCCTCGGTAATACGAATCGTCCCATCACCATTGTCATCCGTCACAACCCCGGGCGGCGGCTTCATCGAGACGTTATAGGATGCCGAAACGAGCAGATCCGACACGCGAGTAGGGCAACTGCTCGCGCAACTCGTCGTGTCGATGTCGATGTAAATCCTCGCCGCGTTGACATTCGTTCTCGTGCCGAAGTCCTTTGAAACGCCAGCGACCACGACACCATTCGTCGCATCCTCGTTAGCAATATCGACGATCGGCGAGCACGCCGTGTCAACGTCCGCGATGCACCCGGCCTGCGTGGAACACCCGGCATCCCCCAGGCATAGCCGGACGTTCTGATTCCCCCAGTTCGTCGCCGTAGTCCCCGGGTCTTTCGCAATGACGACAGCCGAGACGTAACCCTCGCCACCAGTTGAATCAGGATGCGCCGTCGCCATGTCCGAAAGAGTGAAGATCGCGGCCTTGAGGTTAGTAGCCGATTGACTCAGATAATCGCTAGCATCTGCCGTCCCGGTGAGCGCGAGATCATTCACGCACAGATTAAAATTCCCGGCCCCCGAGCAGCCAGTTCGCGACAGCTCAGTGAGAATGTCGCCGGTAGGCGCAAGCGTCTCCATGACAACGGCCTTTAGATCTTCGTAGTCGCCCACACTGTCCGGAGCGTCATCAACGAACAGGTCGTCGACATACATCGCCCAGGTTGTAGAGGACTGAGCATAGAAAATGCCGTGGAGAGCGATCGTATCGTCGCCGGGTGCGGCGATATAATTCGCGCCGATCTCGACGGCGGTCGATGCCGCCCCATTCTCCGGCCCGACGACCATCCGCGTGACTTTAAGGTCAGGGATGAGCGCACAGGTTTGTGTGACGCACGTCTCCACGCCTGGGCAATCGGCGCCGGTGTTACAGACATCATCACCGTTAGGATCGCCGGCTGCAGTCCATCCCGAGCAACGCTTAGTGTTACCCTCAAACCCGCAGTCCGTATCCTGACCGCAAGCCCAGCCAGTGATTGAACAGACGCCAGTCTGGATGCTCGAGCCGCGGAAGACTTCCCCGTTGACCACAAGATCACAACTTAGTGTTCCTGCGCCCGTTACATCTTGAACCAAGGAGATCTCGTTGTGTCGCTGCACAAGCAAGCCGCCGAACCCTGCAGATTGTCCAGGGATACAATCGAGTTCCCCGGGATCGTTTGCCGCACACGAAACCCCCTGGCATACACCGCCGGCGCCTGGGCGCGGACAGACCTCGGTCCCGATCCCCGTGCAGTCAGCGTCACTCAAGCAGCCAGCATCACAAGGCGTGCCGTCGTTGATTCCGCCGTCGCAAATAAAATTGTTTGCGCCGGCGCCGTACTGCGACGATACGGAGATCTGGTCTATTTCCGGCGATGCCGTCGCTGACGGTATCGTGCGGAACAACCTCGCGCTGCAAAGGATGGTCCCGGCGGCGTTGTAGAACTTGATAAAATCTACGCCCTTGTCCGCCAAGGTGGAATCGCCTGCGAAAAAAGCGTTGGCCCTGTTGGGGTAAACGCTCGCCCCAGACCGACACTCGCGAAACCCGACCGAATCAATACCGCACTGAGCGTCAAACACGCACGGCATCCCAGCATTCACCGTCCCGTGAGCACACACGGCGGTCCTTAACGTAGTGCCCGACGTGTTGATGTTAGGCTTCGATCCCAAATAGTTGTCGAAAACATATTCACCGTTTCCAGGTGGTGAGAACTTCGCCGGGTTCCACGACGCAGCCTTCGAGTCGAATGTCGTCTGAAAGGGCCGTCCGGCATAAACCGGCGCCGCCCATAAGACGGCGGCTAAGGCGTAAAGAATGCGTCTGGTAGACATACAACAACCGAGACCGCCGCATCTTGCGCGGCTAGGTTTCCATCGAGCTTTATTGCGAAGTAATCCCCGGCGGTGACCGTGTGACTCACTCCGGGAGTCGTGCACATGCTATTTGCCCCGGTACTGGTACAGACAACTGTGCCCGAGTCGGCACTTCCCGAGCAGTTGAACGAACCCGCCGAACAGGTTGACGCTGGCGCGGTTGTGACCGCTGCGCCCGTCGCTCCGGTCGTGCCGTTGGTGAAACGCACAGTCAGGTCCGAGACGCGTGCTCCGTTCGGAGCCGGAACCATTCCCTCGTTGACGGTTGAAGAACACTGACCCGAGGGAGTGCAATAAACCGGGGCGGTGCCGATGTTCAGGGCAGTGAAGAATCTGGTTGTGCAGGAATCCGGAGCATCGCTCGCGAGAACGGGGCGCCCCTGCTTATAATTCACAACGTCGGAGGCCATTCGGAGTTTCGCATTTGCAGTACACACGCCACCGCCAAGGCACTCGACTCCGCCCGGCAATGTGCAATCGTCACGCGGATTTGTTCCACCTACACACGCATCAACAGGCTGAAGCGAGAGATCGGTTCCGAGTTCAACGACGCTGAACTGGCCATAATCCGTATCGCCGAGCCGCCAGAACGCGGCCCCGCCGGCTGGGCAATTCGTCCCATCAGCGCGACAGATCAGCGAACTTTCCACCGTGCTCGATGCACCGAGGTCGCAGTTGGTTGGAGAAGCGCAGGTCGTGTCTACCGCCCTGTCGTGGTTCAGCGGGTTGGCGTCGCCGAGCACGCCCATCGCGGCTACAGCTTCGCTGTCGAGATATTTTGTGTGGTGTGAAGCGGTGTTGTCCGCGTCCAACTCGTTGATCGCTGCCTGAACTTCGATCGCGGCGATCGTGCCGGCGGGAACATTGGTCACCTGTGCGGCGGTATAATCTCCAGGCGCAGCCACCACTGCAGCAGTTCGACCGAACACGCTCGAAACCGCGTTCACAGCCTTGTCGTGATTGAGCGGGTTTGCGTCGCCCTTCACTCCCATCGCCGTGACAGCTTCGCCGTCCGTGTACTTTGTATGGTGCGCGCTGCCGCTGTGCGTAGCGTCGACGGTCGGAGCGGCCCAGGTACCACCGAGTTCACCACCCGGTGTAGCACCGACTACGATCTCGGCAGACAGCCCGGCCTGCGCTGTCCCAGTCAGATAGTCCGCAGTCGTCGGTGCGCCAGCCGCGCCGCCGTCCGAAGTCGAGCACGCCCACTGCGGCCCCTTGCGCCAGTAAGTGCAGTAGACCCAATCGCCGCTGGCAGCAGCAAAGTCCACACCGCCGTGCCCGGTCAAACTGCTGACGCTAAAGTCGAAGGTCGTGTTCGCATCCTGAACCACAATCAGCACGTCTTGGCCGGGGATGCCCTCGTCTAGATTCGTAATCGTAGTAGCGCCGCCAGTGTTATTGGTCCTACATACCTTGACCCCCTGCACGTTCGGCGTGGCGTCGCCGTCGGTAAACTGACACTGGCCCCAATTACGCTCCGTGTTCTCCTCGACCAGCAGATCGTTGAAGTCCTGGTCGCCGCCTGGACCTCCGATAATCAAGTGCCGGATAAAGCCAGGCGAACCATCAGACGTGTACTGGTTGTTCGATACCTTGATCGAAAAGTCGGTGGTCGGGATTGCAGCGAGTTCGTTGACCTTGAAGAAGTTGACCGGCGCAGCCGTGCAAGTACCGCCGAGTGATACGCACGTACCACCCACCAATGGATCGCACAGAAGACCGTCATCGCCTCCGCCTACGCACAGGGACGTGGAGTCCAGAACCTCAAGTGAGTTGCCTGCGGCCAGCCAGCCGCCGCTATTACAGTCAGTCGTGGTGTTGCAAATCGTGTAGCCAACGGTGGTAGGGGCGACGGTTCCGAGTTGGATCACGTCGTATGACGATGCCAGCGTCAAATCCGACAAGAATACGACGTTGTTGGTGAGCTGGATGTTGAATCCGTTGTTCAGGCGGCCGACCATCGCGAACGTCTCACCCGACTCGACGCCGGTCTCACTGCCCTTGAACGTATTCTTCGAGATGAGGACGTTGGATGTCCGCTCGCCGACGGTGGTATCCTTCGTCTCTCCGACCTGGAACCACGCCGCGCCGTTCTTCGGCTGTATGATGTGGTTACTAACAAACGTCGTGCCATCGCTCGGCTCGCTGGTCGAGGTCTCCGCGCCGATAAAAAATGCGCCGTCCCAGAAGTCCTCGATGGTATTACCGACCACCGTGGTGTTGACCGAGCGCGTAATATTAATCGCCGAACGGTTTAGCGGTGACCCTGCGGCGCGTTGGTCTTGCCGGTGGTTGGTGCTGTGGTTGTCGGCCACGAATGCGTTTTTGGCATTAGCGATGTAGATATCGTGCCGCCCGCTCTTGTCGAAGCGGTTGTGTACGATGCGGTTGTTAGTGCCCTCATCATCGACGCCGTAGCCCGAGCCGCCGTTGTCGTACTCAGCAGCCATATTGATGAACACACTGTTCTCCACGCTCGAATCGGTGAAGCTGCCACCTAAGTTGGCGTTGAAGCTCATGCCTGAAATCAGGTGTTCGAAAGTCACGTTGCGGACATGGATGCGGCTGATCGTATTTCCCGACGTGTTCCAGACGCCGCGAATCCAGTTGGTCGGCGGGACAGGGCTCGGGGAATTCGAATTGAGTCCCTGAAGCGTGATCCCCTCAAAAGTGATGTTGTCCACCGTGCCGTGGAGCCGGAAGATCATCGCGTGCCCGTTGGCCGCACCCGCTACCGGGCCGACCGCCGTCCCGGCAAAACTAGACTGGATGGTGCAATCCCCGACGAACGCAATATCGCTCACGTCTTGGATCAAAAGGCTGTACTTGTGATTGTCGGCGCCGATTCCGCCGTCGAGCGCGTCGACTACGTAGGTGCCGCCGGTGCAGTAGACCACCCCTTTGTCCGTCGCGGCTGCATCAATCGCGGCCTGAATGGACGCTGTATTTGTCGCCCCGGTTTCCCCGGTCCCCGCACCGAAATCCCTTACGTCGTGCCACGCACGAGCACCGTGACCGTGATCTCCTGCAGCAACAGTTCCCGGCGCCGTTCCGACGTCGGCGGTATCGAGGATCTGCGTCTTCGTGCCGGCGTTGCAGTACAGATAGGCTTTCTTGTCGGTCTCAAACCCGAACTTGCACACCCCTGCAGTGACCGGAGCGGTGATTGTGTCGTCTTGCGTATATTCCGGCCAGCATTCCTGCGTTGCTGGGTCACAGACATAAGTCGCACCTGCGAGGTAGGTTTGCGTCCCCGTGATATCTCGGCTGCCGTCGGTCTTTGCATACTGCGGATGATCATCATCGGGGGTGAGACCCGTAAGGGCTCCGTGATCAGTCGCGCCCACAACCACGTCTCTCTCGTCTAGGAGTCGATACGCCTGCAAAGCGCCGTTGCAGTCCAGGTAGAGCCAACCGTTCGTTCGAGGTCCGAGTGTGCACACACCGGCGGTGACCGGGGTTGTCGTGGTGTCGTCTTGTATAAACTGCGGGTGGCAGTTCTCAGTGACGCGATCGCAGTTGAAAGTTGCGCCGGCCTCAAAGGTCTGGTTCCCGGTGATCGCCCTGGTCCCGTCAGTCCGGACATATTGCAGATGATCGTCCGCACCCAGTCCCGTGAGGTTCGCGTGGACCGTCACCCCGCCGCCGCTGACAACGACACACGAGAACGCCGTCCCGTTGTAGGTCAGGACCTCGTTACCGGGGATGTTACAGGTTGGAACGGCCACACACCGGGGAGCGCCGGCGTCTCCGAAAAGGAGCTCGCCGTCCGCGCAAAGCGTCTGGGCGTTGCCGTCGGCGACGATACCACCGGTAACGCAGCCGAACACCTTGGTCGTTGAGTCGTATGAGAGAGCCGATAGGCAGCCCTCCGGAAGCTTCGATTCGATGTACTCCGGTTTGCCGCCCGGCCCTGTGTTCCCGCTACCGACAAGGACCATATGGGGATCGGCTGCGAGCGATCGGCCCGCACAACCCATGTCAGCTGGACAGGCGGCCTCCGCGGCGAAGGAGGCAAGACCTACCCACGCGAAGACCGCCGTTGCTAGAAGCTTCCGCACCCGTAAAGGCTGCTAGCCACAACGTTATCGATCCAGGAAATCAGCCTCTGTCGATTCCAGATTCTGGAATCAAGACACTTCAAACACCGCCAGCCGCAAGCCGTACAGTCCCACCCCAAAGTTGACCGGATCGTCACACTCCAGATCGATGTCGCAGCGTACGAACCGAGCCCGAGCTCTCAGCGACCAAATATCCGGATAACTGCGGAACCCCGTCTGAACGTCCTCTGTCGTGCCTAGAGTAAGGCGGGTCTTGGCGACAGTGTTCCCGAGAGGATCGGTCCTTTTCAGCAGGTTGTCCTTGATTCGTCCGCCGAAGTCGCGGTCGGCCCGTGCCGGATCATTCATCGCGAGCTCGCGAGGAGCGAGGGCTACGACGGCCGTAGCCTGGCTGTCGCTTACTGTCTCCCCAACCTGGAAACTTCCCGTGAGCTGCTCAAAGACAAGATCAGTGGACGCAGCCGAAACCGGGCTCAAAACCTTCGCCGTAGCGCCCGAGGTTTGGCCGGTGATCGTCGCCCCATAGGGGATCTCGCCGGACACCGTCGACACGCGGGATGCCTGCATGGTGAAATACGGGGTCAGCTCTCTCTGAGCAATCGCTGCCGAGGCAACCAGGATGATCTCTTTGACGGATCCAAGATCGATGTTCGGCGTTGAATATGCGCCGCTATCCTCGCCTTGCTGGAGTAGTAGGAACGCGCCCGGCTGGGTCACGTTGAACTTCGACCCCGGCCATCCGAGATCTAGCTCGTTTCGCTCCAACAGCTTTACGCCCCCAGCGGGAGGCTCAAGGTCTACGCAACCATAAGCCGTTCCGTTCGAGAACTGGTTCGTACTGTCGACTGTCTTGACTAGGTAGCACTCGCGCCCTGGGTACCAATCGATCACAGGCGCGGAAGAGTGGGAGGACACACCAACCACGGGCGCGGCTCTAAAATCGGAACCGCGAAAAGCTCGGAAGTGCAGAAGGTTCGGGATCGGCGTAATGGCGTCTTCTAAGTCATCATCTGGGACCGACCAGCCCAGAATGAGCACGTCTTTGTTCCGGTTCATCGTCAGATCTTCCGGAGCGATCGGCGGGGACGGAAGACCTGTCACAAGAACCTCTGCCGAGGGGCACAGCTCAGGCGGGCGGTGCGCTCCCTCTATGGTCGCCGCACAGACAGCAACAGTGATGCGTACTCCGACTTCGAGATCACCGGACACCAAAAACTCATCCAGACTCGTCGTGCCCGCCTTGGTCCAGTGTAATTCGGTCACCTCACGGTAAAACACCGTCGCTCGCGGTTGGAGGTTGCCGGCGTAGTTCCATGAAACCTCGACGACCAATGTCAGGGATCCGTCCGACTCGACCGATGTACGCTCTCTGACCGTAAGATTAGTGACGTCAGGGGGAAGCAGTTCGGGATCCGGATCGTCATTCGAACCCTGGTCGACAATCACAACCCCGTCGTCCACGTAATTCGCATCGTCGTATTCAACGAGCGAAACGGCCCGGGCGAGTTCCTTCGTGCGCGTAGCCGAGACGATGAGCCAGTCACGCCACACCGAGCCCTGTTCTCCGAACCCGTACGGCCACAGCTTCTTGGGCTTCGTTATCCACGGCGAATCGACGCTAAGCGCCGCGGGAGGTTTATACTTCCCTGCGGGGCTGGTTATCGTTCGCTCTTCTGTCGTCCCGTCCCTGTGCGTGATCTCTACGGAATAGGTCTTGCCGGCTTCCAGCGTGACGGTTTTGTCTAGGTGGACGCTCGAGTCTGCCGAATCAGCAGCCAACCGGCCAGATACCGTGTTGACGGTGGTATCATCCTCTAACTGGATCCTGTCCCCAGCGGACAGATTGGCCGCTCTTCTGTTTAAAGTTCGCGTCGATGTTTTGTTGGATCCATTCACCAACCCTAAGGCTGCGAGTGCCACGCGCCCGGCTTGCGACTGCCTGGTCACGCCGTGGATCGAACGACTTTGACTGACCAAATCCTCCTCGCCTCGTTGAAGCCCGGCGGTCTCCGCAACGACAGTCTCCTGAGCGAAACCGAGATCTCGATCGAGATACTGAAGGACAAGCTGATTGGGCTGTTGAAGCGCTAGCCAGCTTTTATCATCGGTCCCGCGTAACGTTTCTGACCGGCTGAATCTGGCGGCGACGGGCCTCGCCTTCTCCATGTATGTCTCGATCCTCCGAGCCCGCTGAATAAGACCAGTGCCGCAGCTTATACATATCTCCAAAAGCGCATCCCATCCGGAAGTCTGCCGAAGAATTACCCGATCGTGTTGGTGACGGGCCTCTGTCCCTCCGCGGCCGTCATCGACCAACTCATCGTGCCATTGGGAGGATTCCAAGAGAGTATCTAGGCCAATGTCATCGGTGGTCGTGGCGCGACCTAACCCGTAGATCTCGTTCGTAAGAAGGTCGAGCTTATGCCACGCAGGGTTTTGCGTGTACTTACGCGCAAACACCGGAGCTCTAGGATTCGAACCGTCCCATACCGGGCACCTTAGTCCCTTGATCGGGAACGTGAAGTTAGGCCTGCGCCCCTGCAGCCCGTCCCGGGCAACAGCCTCGACCCCAACCAACGCAAGACCGGGGTAGCTCAGTTGCTCGTCAACGACCTCGGAGAACGTACTCCAAACCATCGCATTCATCCCTTTCGGCGGTCTGTGATCGTTCCCCGCAAAGTTGAAGTAAAGAGCGGTTTGCTCGATGAACGAGAATTGATAGCGAAGGTTTAGCCGTCGGATCTGCACCTCGACCTGGATCGAGTCGACCTCGACACGGAGTTCGGACTCAAACGTCGAGCTCGTCCGTTTCGCAATGTGCACCGGACGTGCGTCATTTCTTCCGTTGTTTGAAGCATAGTCCGGTTGCTGGTCGTCATCCTGATACGTGACCTCTGCATCCGGCTTGAGCGTGTAGGTGTTCTTCTCTGGGTCGTAATCGATCCATACCCAATCACCCGCCGGGAGTTCGCGAAACCGGCATTGGTAGTGAGCCTCCCGAGTGGTTCGCTTTCCTTTGTCAGTGATCCAGAGCAACCCCTCAGGAAATGCGATCGTTACGATGAACGCGTCGACGGGGGCTTGCGTTTGTCTCGTGAGCCACGGCCCAGCACCACTCGGAGAGTCACCGGCCAGCGGATCGACCGGTTCGGCGAGATCTAAGAGCACGGCGAACTGCGAAACGATTTCGTTGAAGCCCTTGATCGGCGACTGGTTAATCTCACCAGAGCGAAACGACACCATCACGCCCGGGTAATTGGAGATTCCGTTTCCGTTAATTTCGATCCCAGCGATAGAAGGATCGTCGTGTGGCAAACGGTCGAACTCACCGAGTATGCCCCCGGTGTTGTCGCCCAGAGCCTCTATCCTACCCTCCCCCACGCAGATCAGAGCATGAACAACGGTATCGCCCTGTTCGTTTACACGTGTGAATAGATTGATGAAGTGGCCCGCGATGCGAACATCACCGTAAGGAATCGGAATCGTCGTACCCGGAAGAGTGGTGTTCTCTAAGGCCCCAAACGTGTGGTTGGGATCGTCTTCCTGCGGACTGCCCGGGCCTCCGATGAGCATCTGCAGACCATACGAAACCGCGCTCGCTACGAAGAACGTTACAATGAACTCAGCGAACGAGAACTCTGCGATCGCGATGGCCAAACTCTCGAAACCCTGCACAGCAACAAAGGTGAGCTCGTCATGGTCGGCAACCAACGTATCCAAGTCCGCGACTTCACCGTTCCGCTTCGCATAGAAGTCTTCCCCCATCTGTTCGGGGACATAGTCACCGACGGTACGACCTGAACCGTACGGTTCGAGCCAAGAATCAGTGACGCCATGGAGGGGCGAAGGAACAACCTTGGTGGTGATCATGTGAACTCCGGAAGACGCCAAGCACTCTCGATGAAACGCCGAACTCCACGCAGACGTATCAGGCACGACTTGCCCCCTGTGGGCATGTGGAGCACGCGACCGTCGCCAACGTGCAGCCCGATATGTGACGGGACTTTCTCTCGGTTCATCCGCAGGAAGATCACGTCCAGCGGTTCGTAGGGTTCCTCCACCGGACGCCAACTCTCGGGCCGGTTCTCCCGTAAGTGATCATTACCGTATTCGACCCAATTCTCCTGATACTCGATGGGGTCAGGAAAACTCGCGCCAGCGCATTTAAACGCCTCTACGACTAACCCGAGACAGTCCAGGCCTACTTCGGGATCTCTCCCTCGAAAGACGTAGGGGATCCCTATGAGTTCGTCGAAGTTCATCGCGATCGTAGAATTCCCGGCTGCGCCCCGAACATCCGCGGGTGAAGTCTCGGCAGAGCCCGAGCGACCTCATCGTCTCCGTGTACGGTGCAGCCGTTGGGACCGTCTTTCGTTTTGTCACAGTCAACGATCGGCCCCTGGTATCCACATTGCGCGCTCTTATACGGGACGTTGCATTTGAGCTTCGAGAACCTTCGGCCGATTAGCTGTAGGTGTCTGCGGTGTTGCCCAATCTGGAGAACGAACTGATTTCCTTTCTTGCCGGTCTCCCTGACTCGAAAGATCTCAGTGTCGGCCGCGAGAGGGTCATTTAAAAAGTCCTCGTGGATAAGTGTCACCGTCACCAGCGCTCCGCGGAAACCGTCGTGCTCTTCGATCTTGTTTCGGATGTTGCGATCGACACCGCTAATATTCAGCGTCGATCTCTGCTCGGTGCCTTTCGTGTCCGAAGTCGTTGGCCCGATCTCGATCGGGAACGGCTCGAAGGTTTTTCCATCAAACACGATGGGCGTCTGGTTGCGCACGAGGTAAAACACCTCGTTCAGTGAAAATATCTCGAAGAGCATGAGCCATGCACCGGAGCTGGCGAGCTCCGCCGTCTTCTCTCTGATTTGCGGGGTGCTCGTCTTCATACCGCCCTTAGCGTCGCCCTGACGTTGTGAATCGTCGTCTCTTGGCCCAGGTACCTACCGATATCGATGGCCTTTCCGTCGTCGAAGCTTTTCAGCGCGCACCGGATCGGGACCGTCTGACCGTTGGGTATCCACTCAAACTCATGCTCCGGCCCGTTATGGCGGGCGAGAAAGTCGATAAGATCTCGGTACTGAATCCCCGGTAGTGAGTTCCACGCGAGCGGAAAGATCACGTCATGGCCCGTGGTAACTGGGAAGCTCTGAACGTATCCGTCTGGTGAGGGAAGGCGCTCGCGGTAAAACTCCCATATCTCCGAAGACGGATCGGATGGATCCACAGGGAGACGTTCGAGGTACGCGCCGCACTCCAATGCGTCAACAACCAATATCTCTGTCGAGAGTTTCGCGTCGCCAAGAATGAGCTTCGACTCATACGAAGAGAAGCGATCAGCACCGAGCACACCAACCGCCGGCAATAGCTTGACCCCGTCCATCGCCGGATAGACTTGGCCGAGAGAGTTCGGTCGGAAACCCAAATCCAACACCGTCCCGGCTGGGTCTGGCGTTGGCTCGATCCCCCATTTTAGTTCGGGACGTAGATCATCGGTCGGCACGACCATATCAACGCGCTCCCACGGCGCGTCACCCATCGTCAACGTAGTACCTACCCATCGGAACCGACCAGTCGGCGGTGTGCCCACAGTGTGGCCTTTCCGCAGCCCGTCGCCGTAGACCCTCGCTCGGCTCGGCGTGGCGATCGCGGGGATCGACGTAGTGAAAGTCTTGTTCACGCCGTCGATTGCGCCCGTCAGCGTGACGAACGTCAGTGCACTTTGACCGAGCTTGTTCCCGTCGATCCTGACATCCCAGTCATCCGGGATAGCTCGCTGGAATCCGATACGCCCGCCGGCGACGTCCACCTGATACTCACCGGGTAGAAGCGTTGAGGGATAAGGCCGGCGACGCCACGACATACCCTCGACCAAGCAAAGAACCTCATCCTCAGAGTTCGCGACGAACGGAAGCGTGAACCACCTCTTGCCATCCCGCGCACCCACCGGAAGCGCACCAAACGCGTAAGGGAGATCCTCGATCGATGCGTCAGACGCGGCCGGTACTACAACTGTCGGCGGAACGGTCGTGTCGGGCCCGTCCTGGAGATCCCAGTTGTCGGCCTCCAGCGGACCCAGGGAATCTCGGTAGCCGATCAGCCCAGTCAAACCCTGACGGATCCGGCTCGACGTCGAATCCGTGAACGCGACGACGTCGACCGTATCTATGCGCGCCTGCACCAACACGGACGCATCACCACTGACCGCCGCCTCGACCCGGTAGGAAATCCCCGGCGTGAACACGAACGACTGAGCGACGCTGTCGATCAGATCCCCGGAAATGTACTTACGGATCTCCACCTGGCCCGACATCGCAACTACCGCGTAGCCGGTCAGCCCAGCGAGGTCCTCGAGCGCGTCGGCTTTGCTTGCACGGACGAGTACTCCGAAGCTGCTCAGATCCGCCCGCGCCGTGTAGTCGATCGCCGCTGAAAGGTCCTGAGAGTTTGGGAGTACTTGAAACAGGTCTACAGCGTGAACATCTTCTGTGGGTGACGCTGAGAGTGCGCCGGCAACGGGTCGGGCCAACAGTGAGGAGTGCCAAAGACCATAGCGAGCATCAGGCGAGAACAGGTTCGGGCGGTCGAAATCCTCGCGATGAATCAGCGCGCCGTCGTACGCTTCGAAATAACGCATACCAGTGCGCGTCTTCGCCGTCCCGGAGATCTCCGCGTTACCGAGCCAGCCGTAGAAGCCACCGCCGACAATCGGAGTGACGTCAACATGGTTGGCGATTTCAACACCATCGATCAGAGCTCGCAGCCGGACGTTCGCGCCCTCGTCGACAGCCTCGAACTCAACCTCGTATAGCCGACCCTCTAGAAACTCGGGGACGGGAGTTGTTACGAGGAGGGTCCGAAGCCCCTGATTGATTCGGGCGATCTCTAACGTGACCGTGGGCCCTACGGCTATCTCCATCGTGTACGCGTCAGCGTCGAACCAGCGGGGGACACCTGATGCAGTCTGAGAGCCTGAGATCGATTGGAGACGGGTCATCAGACCCAACTTCACCGGTAGCGGATCACCGGTCTCAGGCCTCCAGAAAGCCTGCGTCTTTACCCTGGTATTCGCCGGCGCCGCGAAGCGCCAAGCAAACCACGATAGGACAGAGTCGTTCGGGTTGTCTTCGAGTAGGCCGGTGTCGCTTGGTCCGTAGGAGTGGAGCCGACCCCAGAGGTCATCGGATTTATCTAGCGTGCGGTGATCGCCCTGAACCCAGCCCCGACCGTCCGGAGGCAGTCCGGGCGCCATTTCGGTGAACGGATCCTGACGGGGCAGCGTCATGCTTAAAACTTGCCCCAGCGTCGTAGTGCGGTCGCGGGTTCGCCCCACTAGTTACCGCGCTACGACCTGAGGCGTGTAAGCACCACAGTCCTTTTCGCACCCATCTGGGTCTAGATTTTCGGGACTTCTCGGTTCCAGATTCTGGAATCGAGGACGGAGCTATGTCATTCAGCAGGCGGATCCTGCGAGGAGGGAGTGTCCGCGTTGGCGTTGCGGTTTAATCGCCGCGCTATTGCACAGTTCTGCGGGCTGACGGAAAGCTCGCTGAGTTCGCCCGCCCTCGTGGCAGACTTTACACTCACGCCGAAGTAGTACCATGGCTTGCGCCTGCGAGGGGAACTCAGGCCCGGCGTTGGAAGGGGGAACTAATGTCCCAGCGAAGAATCAGACTTTTTATTGCAACCGCCATCGCCATTTGGATCCAAGGCCTGGTGCTGTTGGCTACAATCAGAATAGTTAACATCCCAGTGCCGACAATGCTCGCTGCTCTCCTATTAGCGGGTATGGGTGCGGCGGCCATGATAGCCATACTTTGGCTCGACCTGGACGAGCCCCAGCGCTCCTTGAGCACCATAGCGATCCGCACTAGTCGGAATCCGCAAGGGGCCCACCCTCTTGCAACGCGTTTAGGGCTTCCCCTCGAGCGCGAGTACGAGGCATGGATCGTAGAAGAGATAGAGCTGTACTTCGCTGGCCTTGGTTGTTCCGTCGATACGTGGGCGGTCTCTCCTCGCGATGAGAAGACATGGCCGGCCGATCACGCACTTAAGAAAGGCACGAAACTGTTAGGGCTTCAGTTTAAGAGGCCGCATGTATCTGCGCCAGCATTCTCGAAGCTCAGTTGGCGTCTGGACCAACCGCCTGGGCAGGTGAAGGGCGTGTACCACACCCCTGAAATCGTGTACTGCCTTCCGACATTCGCCCATCGCGACTGGCGCCATCAGTGCCTACATCACTGCATATTCTGGAGGCCAACCTCCGCGTCACATGGAAGCATTTGGTACGCCAACGCAGCCGCCCCTAAGTCCCCTGACTCCAAGCTGATCGACCACCCTAATGCTACACGTTGGGGCGTTATTGCAGAGGGCCTGATGCGATGCACCTCCGGCAAGCTTCTGGATGGCAGCGCCAGGCAGTACGTTAAGAGCATTCACGAGGCATTTGGGAACGCTGATGAAGGCCATGGCGATGACCATGATGATGAACTTGATCCCTTTACCTTCTATCTTTTTGCGATCAGAGTGCCGCTCGATGATATCCACACTCAACCCAATATGTAGATCTTCAGCGCTGAGGGATGGGACGTCCACAGGCGAGGGCATCATCAGAATCTTGGCTCTCTACAATGCGTCCGTGGTCTTCTTCATCGCGAGCTTCCTTACTCCGGGGCGCGGGAGGAGTACACAGCAGGAGGAACATATCCGTTTTTTCTGCCGCCGATATCCGTCACTGTTACACGCCTCCAATCATACGCCGCTACGAGTTCTTCACCCCTGAGGTCATCCCGAATAGCGTGTCCGCAAGCGAGAGATTCGTCACGGTATGCGAACTCAAAATTCTCGCTCTCGGAGAGTTGTTCGCATGACAGCGCTTTCACCCCAGTCAAATCGGTTGCCGTGAGGTCCGCACCGGTTAGGATCGCATCCGTGAGGTACGCGTTGGTGAGGTCCGCGCCCGTGAGGTCCGCGCCGATTAGGACTGTGCCGATGAGACCCGCGTTAGTGAGGTCCGCGTCGGTGAGGTCTGCTCCGGTGAGGTCGGCGCCAGTGAGGTCAGCCCTGGTGAGGTACGCGCCGGTGAGATCCGCGCCGGTCAGGTCGGCGCCAGTGAGGTCGGCCTTGACGAGGGTGGCACGCCCTAGGTCCGCGCCAGCGAGGATCGCATCCTTGAAGTTCGCGTTGGTGAGCTTCGAGTGGGCGAGGTGGGCGTTGGTGAAGTTCGCACCGATGGGGTCCGCTTTGACGAGGTACGCGCCAGTAAGGAACGCGCCGGTGAAGTTAGCACGCCACAGTCGCGTTCCGCTAAGATGCGCCCAGGAAAGCTGCGCGCCGGTGAAATCCGCGCCGGTGAGGTCGGCACCGCTGAGGTCGGCACCATAGAAATACACGTCGCGAAGGGATTTTTTGAAAGATACGGCGATGTCTTTTAGTGTTTCTATGTTCTCCCGGTCCGTCTCGAAAGTACCGAACATTGAAACAAAAACCGTAGACGGCCAGAAGAACTCCAAATCCTTAGGGCGTGTCATCTTTTGCGCACCGGGGATGCGCGCTAGCGCTGCCTTCCATTGCTCCGTACCAAGCTGGGCGTAGATACTATCTTGGCGGTGCTCGATACGATCCAAAGCATTCTCATATCGATTTGACGCGATGCCGAAGGTCGCAGAATAGATACTCACCGCCCAAAGCACTCCGGTTCTGGGCTTCCACCCCTTCTCCTCTAACTCGATACAGTCATGCCTGGGAAAGAACTTCAGCCAGACCACCCGCATTCCCGAGAAGTCGAACAGCCAAACGAGGCGCCATCGCAGGCGCACGAACCCTGAGCGAATCATCTCGAGAACACGTGTCACGACAGAACTCATATCCCGGAGACCCTGCCCTATTTCTCCAGCTACGACACCCGCCCAGTGATTCCGGTCAGCATCTCGGCAATAGCGATCTCTCAATACCCGCAACACGGTAGTGTCTCAGTTTGAAATCTGGGGGGTTGCCTACGAGCATACCTGAGTTACCATGGAGTTATGCCGAGAGGACCAAGAGGCGAGGAGCGTCCCGCTGACGTTGTAGGAGCGGCGGTCAACACGGCATGGCTTTAATGAGAGCCATGTAATCGCAGGGGTTTTCATCAGCACCGCACGGAATCTTTATTGACAGAGGGCGTCAAAGTGAGTACCAACCTGAGCGTAAAGTGACTACAATTGGCACCAGGAAGGATACGATGATGGGCAATCAAGGACAGTCGGTTACTGCTGCGTCTGCCGCGAAAACACTTTGCGAACTTTCCGACTGGACGCTTACAAACCTTCGACTTCAAAAGATTCTTTATGTTGCTCACATGGCGCACCTTGGCCGTGAAAATGGAGACCCGCTTATTCGTCAAGAGCGTTTCGAAGCTTGGTCCTACGGACCCGTACTCTCTAGTCTGTACCACCGCGTCAAGGCTTTCGGTCGTGACCCGATCAAGAACGTGTTCCACGCTATACCCCGAACTCCCCCAGGATCAGCATTGAAGGCGCTGACCGAGATGTACGAGAAACTAAAGCTCAAAACTCCAGGGGAACTGGTGGCGATCACTCATCGGAGCGAGGGCGCGTGGGCCAAGCATTATCAGCCCGGCATACCTCACATCAAAATCCCTAACGAAGATATTCGCGAAGAATACTTCGACTTACTCTGTGCCTGAACTTGACGATATCCCGTCGGGGGATGTTGGCAATCCGGTCAACGATGCCGTTGCCGAACTAGAGCGTCAGCTAGAGTCCGAGCGTGACAAACGGCGCGAGGACTGGTTCTTCATGGCACTGGTCGGTGTCATTCTGTTTGACGCTTGGCTGTTCCGTGGGTTCGACACCTGGAGTGCGCCGTTCTCTATATTATCCCTTGAAGTGCTTCTACTGTTGGGGCTCGGTGAACGGCTTGGAGTTGAATACGCTCAGTTGTTCATCGACCGGGTGCTGACGCTCTTCGACAAGACTAACGCTGACTAGGTCCGCAGATTTCAAACTGAGACACTACCCGCAACGCACCGCGTCTTGTCCTACCCCTTTACTGTGCTTAGATTGTAGGAATGAAAGCGATCCTACCTATCCTCCTCGCGCTCTCAGTGGGTGCCTGCTCTTTGGGCCATAGGAGCACCTTGGGTTCGATTGACGCAGCAAAAATGTCTGCGAACCCCGCCGCATGGACATCTTATCCGGTGGCGCTTCGTGGCGACGTTATCAATGCCAGCACGAGCGATGGGTGGACAACCTTCACCCTCCATGTGAGCGGAGTCGACGGCCAGCACTCCAGTTACTTTCACGTGGTTTATCCCGCCGAGACTGACGTCATTTTAGAAGGCGGACGGGGATCGATGCTCGGTTACTTGCGCCCAGAAAAGATCCAAGGGTTGAACGCGTTCGGCGGCCCGGTGACCCAGGCAGTGATGGATGCTGTCGCAGTAGGAACGATCGAAGTTGGGTACCGGTGCCTGCAGAATAGCCGTCCGTTGTGCGACGCGTGGGAGGCCGGGACTCTATACGAGGAACGTGACCTGCGCTTCACGCGAGCTGCTCCTGGTACGCGCTGAGTGTCAATCTTGAAGGAACTCTTCGGGTTCGAACACGGAGTTCGCGATATACGGGTGTCGCTACTTCGAGAACTCGATTTCAGTCACCTCAGCTGCGATGCTCCCCTCTTTCCACTCGCTTGGCACTGACTTTGCCGAGAAGAATTTGCCACGCTCGATCTGCCAGACGTAGCCCGGCTTTAGCGGCTTGTTGTCGCCAGTGAGCGTCCAAGCCGATACTGAGACCGGGTTGTAGTCTTCCTCGTAAATGATCGATCCGGCACTGTCCTTGAAAAACACCGTGACCTTTACCTTGTCGAGTTGACGGGTACCCTTATTGCGGAGCTTAAAAGTTACGCCGGGTACGCGACCGTCAAGGAGGGACTCCCTGTAGGTCCCCGAGACTTCGTAGAGTTCCAGTTGTTCCTTGATGTACTCGCCCTTAGCCCTCTCCTGCTCCGGGGTATCATCAGACGCGCTCTCGTCATCCGCATGAGCGTCCATTGCCTCATTGATGACCTCTACAGTTGTCGTCGTGGTTACGATAGCGACTCCGATCGCCAGCGCACAAATCGCAGCCCCAACTATCGGGAATCCAAACCCGCTGAACCGCTTGAAGACCGCGATAACCATCCCAATGCCAGCCAAAAGTATTCCTACACCGGCAACAGGTAGCGCAAACAGTCCGAGATAGGGTATCCAAGAAAGGAGCAACCCTACGGTACCAAGAATGAGCGAAAACAGCCCCAGCGTGAAAGAGGTTGAGTTCCTCGCAGTTACAACTACGTCGGTTTTTTCGGAACTCCGCATTCGCCAGCCTTAGTTCCGGATAGAGCCTTTCGGCAGCTATCGCAAGGGCCAGCCGAAAACCACCTGCTTAAGCGGCAAGCTCCTGCCGAACGGCAGGGGAGCTAGCTCTCGCATCGGCGACGATCCCGACGATTAGGTTCCTGCGTTCGATCAGGTCCTGGTCAAAGCTCTTCGCGTCCCGTGCGTTCACGTTCATGTTGATGATCGTGTCCCCTTGACGGATCGACGTAGCTCGGGGTCCGCCAAACTGAGTGTTTAGCGGATTGCGGAGCGTGAGATCGGTCGAGGGCAGGCTTCCTCCCGCGCTTGGCGTATTCGAACCACCTAGGCCAGGAATGCCGCCGACAATGCCGGATATGATCGGGCTTAAGAGGAGATCGAATAGCGCGGAAGACGCCGCTTCGATCGCCAGCCTTTGTATCGAAAGCAGGATTGAATCGACAATGTTGTCGAACGCTTCTCCGAGGCTGTTGATGTTATCAATTGATCCGGTCAGCCCATCGGCAAGCCCATCGACAAAAGTCGTGCGGATATTGGCGACGGTGTTTTTTGCGGATTCCTCGAGCTTTTTGAGACCATCCTTCCATGCCTCTAAGCCTTCCTGAATCCCCGAAACGATTGCAGCGGCGATCGAGTCCGGACCCAGATCACCTTCTTTCTTACCTCCACGAGCCCCACTCGGTACTCCCGGTAGCGGCGTCCGCTCATTCAGCGCCGCCCGCGCACTCTTGAGCCGCTCCGTCGTCGTGTGAATACGCTCCCCGAGAGCCGCGAGCTCGTTGAGAACCGATCTGACGCCGGTGACCTCTGAGAACTTGTCAAGGCTGTCCCTGATGTCATCGATCTGCTGAGGAAGTTTTGAAGTAAACTTTTCGTAGTCGGCCGCGTTAGCCTTCACGTTCTCATTGATCTTCCGTAGCGTGCGGTCGAATTGCTCGGCGCTATCAGCTGCGGCATTCTCCAACCGCTTAGATATACCCTCAAACTTCGAGATCAGCGGTATGTCCACGCCGAATCGGGCGAGCATCTTGTTCAGCCGTTCGATGAATCGGTTGATCGTCGGGATCGCGAGATTCAGTCCAGATTCGATTCCGCCACCGACGGCCGCGCCGAACACACGGAACCCAGCGGCCACAAGATCGAAAGCGAACCTAGCCCCGTTCTCAAGAGTGCGCAGCAAAACGCGAAGGATCAGCTCGCCAAGATTGAAGGCAGCCGGTCCAAGCGACACCAAGAAGTTCGCTCCGTCTATAGCTATCTGTTTGATTCGCTCAAGCGTACTCGTGCTCGTCTTCTCGATGCGTTCCCTTGCGGCCTCGTACCCACTGATCTGAATGCCCAACGCCGCGAGCGTTACTTCCACCAAGTCTTTTGAAAGATCTACCCCCGCGAGAATCCGTTCTGTGAAGAAGTCAGAGAACCGTCCGACTTCGCGAATGGCCTCCTGGCCAACAGCGATGATCGTCTCGCGATGCTTGTCGACGAACTTGGTGATCCGGTCGATCTGCTCGCCAAGCCTTGGACCCATGATCGCGAGGGTGCGCTGTAGTATGTCTTGTGTCTGCGACGCGAGCCTCTTGAGCTTTTCGGATACTTCCGTCGCTCCGACTTGAAACGAACCCGGGAATTCCCGCTCGAACAACTGCGCAATGGCGTTCTGAATCTCGGCGTTCTCGTTCTTGACGGTGGTGGTGATGCCTTTATAGCTAACCGTCGCCGTGTCCTTAGATCGCTCAAGCAAAACGCCCATCTCTCGGAGCGTTACGACCTCGAGGTTTGTCACGGCGCGGGCTACTGACTCGGCATCCCTCTGGACGGTGTCGGCCACTCGTGCGGAGAGGAGCGCAAGACGATCTGCATCGTCGAGACCCGCGTTCCGAAATGCTTCGAACGCAGAGGTAAGATCGTCAGAGTCAAACTGCGATTGAGCCGCAGCCTCAACAAGCTTTTTCGTGACGCGACTCGCAGCTTCGGAGTCCTCGACGAGCTGGTTGATCCGAGACCGTATATCCTCGACGCCGTCGATCGTCTCTAGGATGTCTTTGGACTTCAGAAGCACCGCCGCGCCAATACCAATTCCAGCCAACTTAGAAGCGCCGGCGACCAATCCGAATGACGCCTTCGTCCCGGTCGCAAACTTCTGGATACTGCGCTCGACGAAATTCAGTTGACGCGTGATCTGGTCTTCAAGCCGGACCGCAACATCTATTTCTTTAGCCTTTGCTCCCATCTACCGGGGCCTTCGCCTTGCGGATCCTCGCACACTGCCTGGAGAAGATTTCCACCGCGGACATGAACGCCGCGAGCTGCTGATTCCTTGCGCCTCTCCGGGGGAGGATACCGAACTGGATGAGGTTGTAAGCTGAGACGAACTCAGAGATATCCCGGGTAAGGTAGGTTTGCGGACAGCGGTCGATCTGGAAGCGTCCGAGGCCCTTGCAGATCGGGCACTTCTTTTCCCCCGCATACGGGTCGCAGTCCAAGGGACAGCTAAGCCAGATGCGGCGCGAAGGTTCTTTACCATCACAACCATGCTTTCGTCTAAGTCCTCTTTCTCTTGGGCAACCTTGTTCATGATCAGGCCACGCGTCCTCGAATAGAACCGCAGCCAGCGTCAGTTTTTTACGTCGTCAACCGTTGGAGATCCGAGCTCCATGATGAAGTTCACTGCCTCTTGTTTCACGGCAACGGAGAACCGTCGGCAGAACTGCGGCGACGCCCGGCCGTTGCTACGCTTTTGGAACTTGACCGCCTCTCCGCTCAACTCCATGTTTTCGACGCCACCGCAGAAGATTGAAAAAGCGCGATCGAGCGCCTCATCGATTGTGTAGGCCTTGATCTTCCCGGTTCCGCGGGCCTTCTTCTTGCCCACACGCCGGAAGGTGTCCCGCGCTTCCTCGAGGTCTTCGATCGTCGGCATCCTGAGCAGGAGGACTGCCTGCTTGGCTTTCGAAAGTTTGCGTTCTGAGCTCGGGACGAACTCCACGAATCCTTTTGAGTTGGCAACTATCATAGTGCTGCGATGACGACCTCATTATCGACGCTGTTAAGCTTGCCGGTTAGCGGGAAGGGAAGCGTAAGCATGCGTTGCCCTTCATCGTCTGTGTTGCTGGGTTCTTTGAACGGGATCCGGGGGAGATGGACGCGAATCACATTCCCCGGGGTGCTGTTGATCGCAAAGGCGAGGGTTTCCGGTTGCCCAGCGAGCCATTTGCCGTAACCGTCGAACTCGGCAACCGAAACCATCTCGATATCGGCCGAACCGGTCCATCCACGCTTCGTGATCAGGTAGGAGATCTGGCCTCGCTCGGCGAGTGCAGCGTCCTTTCGGATCTTCACCGTGTTCTGCATGTTCAGGCTGACCTTCGAGAGCAACGGAACGTAACCGGAGAAAGCAGCGCCGGTCTCGTAGAACAACGGGGGATTCAGATCCGTATAAGACACGTCTGTCAGCTGCGGAGCATCTATGACGGGCGCCGCCGTCTGGACGGAGCTCATTGTGAACTTTACCTTGCCGGGCGAACCGTCTTCGAGATCGATCACCATCGATCCCCGTGTACCGCGGCCGCTCTTCTTTACAGGATCCTCGAGCGACCAGAGCGTCCCGCTCTCGCACCGCTTAAGAGGCTTCAATACATGGCCGGCGGCGGACTGGTCAGCCGATAGTGTGGCCGTGGCTCCTGAGTCTTGTCCGGTCAACGTCTCGAGGTTCAGGAAGGTTCCACCCGCCTGATCGATAAACAGGATCCGCGATGATCCATCAGGGGTAGGGAACAAAACCGTCGCCGAGGCGCCGCTGCCGTTGGTGACTTGCTCCAGATGTGTGAACGGGCCGCCGGCTACTGGTCCGATCAGTGCCTGAAGTATCGTAGCTTGCCGGTACCCGCACGTTCTAGCAGGCTTGAACCAGTCAGGGGCAGTGCCCACGGCACCCGAGCCGCGCAAGTCCATTTCGAAGCTGGTTTCCACCTGAGCGGCTCCGGGAATGAATCCGCGATCGGTTAGCGAACCTGGGACGTTTCCTTGCTCGTGTGCCGGCGCACGGATTACGGTTTGCACATTGCGCACGAGAAGCGCATCAGCGGCCACGAGAGCTTCCTCGGTTCCTTCGACGGCCTCGATACCGAAAAGGAGCTGGGTGTCTATGGTCAAACTCGGATCGCTGGGCATGGTGGCCTCCTACAAGTCCTCTCGGACGGTCAATGACGCGGCCGTATGCGGTCCGTCGTATGTAAACTGGACATTGGGGTCGACGATCTCGTAGGTCCGAGGTTCTACGGCTCCGGGTGGAGTCCACATGAAGCGACCGCCACGGGCCGCCGCGATGGTCGCCTTGAAATCGCTCGCCTCGGCCTGATCCATCAGCGGAAAACTCAGCGTGAACACAGACACGCCGCGTTCATGGTGGCCAGTCCTGAGATAAACGGGGCCCCCGCTGACCTCCACATGATCGTAGTTCGGGACTACGCCCAGCGGATAGTCTGGGGCGATGTTGAGCATCGGAGTCATACGCGCAATGTCGGGTCCGACCGGTTCTGCCGGTATTGGATGGTCATGGTTAAACGAATGAAGATCTCGGCCAGTGGTTCCAGCTCGTCATCCGGGCTTATCGAAAGCGATGTCGTGTTGATCGCGTCTCCGCCCCATTGCGGATCTGCGTAGGCGACCTTCTTCATATCGGCGATGTGACTCTCGATCGCCTGCGTCATCGAGTTCGGGAAATCGGTCCGGTTGTAGGTGTTGTAAAGGTCAACGTGGACCTCCATTTCCATATGGAGGAGACGTCCGGTGTTGCTCGCAGACCTGATTTCACTCTCATCGCTACCGATCACGATGATCTGCGGATACTCACTGTCCCCAACATCTCGCTTATCCCAGAGTTCAACAGTCGCGGGATCTATCCCGTATCCAGTCGCCTTCGAGATCGTCGCGTATCCCGCCACGACTGCATCAAGGATCCGTTCTCTAACGCTTGAGGGCACGAGGTATCACCGGGTCGAGGTTCTGCTCGGATCGCTTGAGCGCAACCCCGAGTGCTTCAGAGAGTGCGGTCCGCACGCGGAAGGATTTCCGCTCGATCACATCGACGAAGCTGTCGAGCCTTCCGCCGCGGGTTACGATTTTGCGAACGAGGTGGAAGATCACTTGCTCCTTGGCGCCGCGCTGCTCCAAAATCTGGATGTGATTGCCGCGCCGACGGCTACGGGTGTTCGGTATCGATCCGGGTCCTCTGATATAGCGCCGCTTTACATTACCCTTGGCGGTCAGGATCGATTCGTCGGGAAGCGCGAGGAACCCCGACTTGCGCGGTAGAATCGTCGTCGGCTCGACTTGGCCTCTCACAGACGTAGCGCGGGTGAAGACGTTTGCCTGCAGCGTATCAAGTGTTTCACCGTGCACCGTGCTCCGTAGACGGCTTCCTCGCGGGTTTCCTTTCTTGTAGAGCCACTTTCGACCCCTCAGGGTCTTGGACGATCTGCGACCGCGAAAGGTCCGGGAGATCGCATCCTTGAACTCCTCGTTCAGCGGCAGCAGATACGCAGCAACCGCGGCGTGCGCATGCCTGGGGTACCTGCGTAACAACTCGACTACCCGCTCCACACCCTCGATCTCTGCGACGACCTGCACTACTTCACCTGTTTTGCGGTCGCTCTGACGGTGAACCCAAGCTTGGACTGATCGACGATCTCACCTATCCGCAGCTTCGTTGCAGAGCCCCCGATGTTGATAGGAAGCTCGATTCTATCCTCGTGACGGTCGATCACGGTCACGCCGGCCACCGGATCGTTGGGTATGAACACGTCGATCTGAATCCGTCCGTCAAAATCCGCCGACTTACGCTTAACGACTGCTTGAACAGGCCGAACCTGGCCGCCGGAGTGGTACTGGATCGTCTCGCCCAGGTCGCTGGTACGAGAGATCGCCACTCCATCGGCGGCCATCTGTTCGGCGAGGGTCACTTCTTGGTGGCCTTCTCGGCTGCCGCCTTGTCGGCCTCGGCTTTCTCGGCTGCGGCCATCTCCGCCTCAGCTGCCTCGGCTGCCGCTTTGTCCCCAGCGGCTTTCTCGGCCTCGGCCTTCTCGGCAGCAGCCCTGGCAGCTGCGGGGTCCACTGACGGAGGTCGCAGCTCACACGCGCCCTGACGAATCGCGGCGAGGATCTCTTCGGGTTTAATGCCAGCCGGTATCTCACCGACGAGGATCGGACTCCCCGCTTCGAGTAGGTTCCTGCCGAGAGTTCTCGGGTTCTTAAGCTGAATTGCAATCTTGGTTCGTGCCATGGTTCGCTCCTGTCTATGGGCGGCGCCGCATCATCGACGCCGCCCTGCTTTGGTGTGCCTAGTGTCGAACGTCTGTTTAGACGAACAGCCCGAGACGACTCTTGCGCCAGTCGCCGTAGGTACGACCGCGACCGACCTCGATACCCACCACGAGCTCGCGGTGCTTCTTGCAGTGCTCGGAGTCGAGACCTAACTCGATGTAGTCCATGCTGTCAGTCTCCTGCATCAGCACGATCGGCTTCGTGATGCTGTTCTCAACGTGCATCGCGAACCGGTTCGTCCACCCAGCGATGGTCAGACGAGGATCGGTCACCTGCCGGAACTTGAACTGCGAAGCCTTGACGATGTTGGACTCGCCCTGATTGGTAAACACCTGATTCAGTGCCAGAGTGGTCACCTTCGACAACGCGATCGGGACGTGAACCAAAAACTCACCCGCGCTCGCGTTGATCGGCTCTCCGGCATCGTCCTTCAGAACCAGGAAGTTCGTCGCCATGTCGAGGATTGCCTCAGACATCTCGTCTCGGGTTACAGCAGCCGGACTGACGACATCAATGGTGTCGAGGTTCGATTGAACACCGGAATCTCCGGACTCATGCGTCGTCGAGTAGAATGGTTTCCCGTCGAAACACAACGACGTGGCCGCGTCGCCAACCGCAATCAGTTCCGAAACAAATTTCGCCCAGTGCTCGACCTCTCTCGAGTTCGCAAGCTGGTCGATCATCATCTGGATTTGACCCGTCTTCTCTCGACGCCACCAGTCTTTCGGGATGCCGATCGAAGCCTCGAACATATCGATCACAACATCGAGGGCTTCCGAGCGGGGTTGCACCGGTTGCAATCCACCTTTGAGCAACCGAAGCGCCGGCGCCGCGCCGATCGCCCTGAACTGCTCTTTCTCTTGGTCGGTTCCAATGACGGGCCCGGTGATCCCGGAGAACCACGATGCCGCCACGACATCTTTAAACGCCGTCAGCATGTAGCTGATAACGTCCCTTGTTGAGTTGGTTCTAAGAGAACCCTTTGTTCCGTCAGCCATTGTTCCTCATCCTCCTGCTACGCTTCCGCGTCGTTGATTCTCTGAACCTGATTTGTGCTTACGCCTGGGTTCTTTGAATGGTCACCCGAGCGAGTTCTTTGGCGACATCATGGACGCGGGCAACGGTTCCGATACGAACGCCTGCCGCGGCCACAAGATCGAACGAGTCATCGTCATGCGCGTAGACAGCCGAACCGAATGAACCAGCGGCCAAGCCAGTGACCTTCAGCAGCATGTCCTTGCTGTGCACAACCTCTGCGTCCGGAACTCCACCGTCCACGGCTCCGGCAGCGTCGTTGATGTACTCTTCGACCGCCATCCCGGCGAAGTTGGCGTCCGCGACTAGAAGCGGCCGCAGCATCCCGTTAGCGTCGAGACTTGTCGCCGCCGATCGGAAGATGTGCACACCTGCCTTTACGGGGTGGTGGTCCTTGTCGCCTTCGTACCATTTCAGTTGCTTGTTAATCGCTAGTGCCATCGTCTTCTCCTTGCGTGCCGAACCAATGCGGCCGAATTCCTATTGATCGTTCCTGACCGTCTCAGCCGGTGGGGAACTCAACCCCCGCGAGTTTCTTCGGATAGCCGAGTTTCGGAGCAACCTCGGTCATGTACGTCGCGCAGCGCTTCGCGTCGCCGAAGTCTTCTTGCAATACCTTGTCGGTCTCGTAGCGCTTCACCCAGTACTCTTCGCTCTTAGGATCGCCAGCGAACTCGGTAATCTGAGTCTCCGCTGCGCCGAGCGTGGTCGCGTGATGGTTCCCCATCACCTTGAGCTCGGCGGCCTTTCTTCCGCCTTCGGCGGCGAGAAGTTGTCGGTTCACTTCCTCGATCGAGACGCCTTCGTCCTTGAGCGATGCCAGCAGCTCCGAGTGATCGGGAAAGTTCACCGCAAGTTTGTCGATCTGCTGGCACCGCTGGCGCTCTTCCGTGCGTGCCTCTTCGTGGCCGTCACTGACGAGCCTAAGCGCAGGCTTGGCGGCGGGAAGTGCCGCTGCCGTTGTTGCTGCCGGTGCCGTCGGCGTTGCCGGCGTTGCCACACCTGCCGTAGGTTCACTCGTGTCTGTTTTCGTTTCGCTGCTCATGTTCGTTGCTCCTCCAACCATTGCTCTTGTCGAGCCGCCTGCTCGCGCTATCGCGAGGTTGATCGCCGCTTCGCGGCCCGATACCACCTGATCGACCAAACCGCGGCTTAGGGCCTCGCGACCGCTGTAGCTCTTCGCTTTGATCTCTCCGGTGATCTTTTCTGCTGAGAGTTTCCTGTGAGAACTCACGGCTCCGATGAACATCCCGTAGATCTCATCTACCTGCTCTCGAACGTCGGTAACGGCGCGCTTCGTAAGCGCTTCCCAAGGGTGTCCGTCGGTCTTGCCTTCACCGGCGCTAACTAGCTCAACGTTGATGCCCTGGTTCTTGAGCGCTCGGTCCAGATCGACCAATGCGGAATAGACGCCGATCGAACCGACCGAGCTCGTGCGAGTGGCGAGAATCCTGTCCGCCGCGGACCCTATCCAGTAAGCCGCCGACGCCATCTGATCGGCCATGGCGTCCATTGGTTTTCTGCCACGAGCGTCAAAGATCTCCGCGGCGAGCTCGTCGACACCGCCCACGGTTCCGCCTGGGGAATCGATATCGAATAGAATGGCTCGCACGTCGGGGTCGGCCAGTGCAAACCGAAGATGCTCCCGGATCCCGTCGGTCGAACTCCCTTGCGGCTGACTGATCCGGTTCACCATCGAGCTGTGCTTCGCGATGATCCCGTGAACGGGGACGATCGCGACCCCGTTATCCACAACCATCTCGCGCCGGTCCGTGCTGACTACGCTCTTCGAGCCCTGCGCCTCGATCGCGGCGTCGATCTCCGCATCGCTCAAGCGCGACCCTTGCGCGTGGCGGATGAAGAGCTCAGTCATCTTCTGGAACACCGGCGCCGATAGCGCCCACGGCTCCGCGAGTAGTTCGATCAGGTTCACGCAACCCCCCGGGCTTCGTCATCGTCGCGATCGTTTGTTGCTCGGACGGGTATTGGGCCGCGCTGAATCCCCAGAGATTTGTCCAGAGCTTGCTCACGGGCCTGTTGGCGTGCGACGGTCTCCCAATCAAGTCCGCGTTCGCCACACGCGATCGCTCGGTTGCTAACCCCGATCTCGATCGCGTCGCCAATCGCGGGGATCTCTTTCTCCGGCTGCATGTAGCTGCGTCCGGGGGCATGAGTCGTCGCCGCGAACCAGTCGAGCGAGGATAGCGGCGTGAGTTGCTCGGGAAGCGCATACTCGTTCCGCAGATAGGACTCTTCAGCTACGAACATATAGCTCGGGGTGACCATCGAGCCCCCGAGGAAACGCTGATCGCTACTGAGAGTTTTCCAAAGATGGGTTTCCGACAGCTTCCCGTTCGCGAAGTTGGACTTCGAGAAGTCCTTGGTCAGGAATTCGTAGGTGGTCTTTGCGCCGCACGCGATCCGGCGGAGCATTACCATTACGAACGGGTCGAAGGTTTGATCGTCTCTTGCAGGGTTGAACGCGCTGAGCTTCTGTCCCCGCTGCCCCTCGAACACCATCCCCGGCTTAAACTTCGTGTTGCGCGATCCGGGGCCTGTCTCCGAGCCATCCTCGGACTCGTATGTTCCGATCACGCTCCCGTCTGCGAGCTCGGGATTCTCGACGATCAAACCGATGCACGAAAGAACCCGCTTCACGGTGAGCTCGTTCATCAGGTATTCGTCGAGTTGGTGTATGTCGACGAGGATTGGCGCGAGAAGGGGGATTCCCCGGGTCTGCCCGACACGGAGAGGCTCGAAGATGTGAATCATCCCCGGGCGGCCGGATTCGGTCCACGCCGGAACGCGTTTAAACGTTCCACGGTCGTGCTTCGCGAGACCGCTGATCATTATGTCGCCGGGATGCGATGCACGAACCCAGTAAGCGACGGGAGTTCCCCTCGAATCGATTTCCACACCGTCGCGGATCTCGTTTCCGGTATCGTCGTTACCTGCCCGACCGTGGGGAGTACAAACACGGTCGGCTTCGATCGCCTCCAGCGCGAACGAATAGGTCCGAGGTCGCGAGCCTTTCCCTTCGCGATCGAGGAAGGTCGGATGCAAGAAGACGTCCCCAGACTCCAGCCACGACCTCGTAATGAGCTTTTCCAGAGCCCAAAAACTCAGGCAACGTCCGTGCGCGTCAGCGAATGGCACCCAACGACGGAATGCCCTCTCCATCGAACTCCCAATGCTTCGGGCGTCTTCTTCGCTTATGCCGAGCTCTTGGTGGTCGATCGTTGACTGGGGGCGTATACCGGTTCCGACCAGCGTGTCGGCCAGGCTGCCAATTAAGCCCTCACCGAGACCGGTGTTCTTAACGACTTCCCGGGATCGCATTCGGATATTGGGCAGATCGTTCAGGATGTCGGCGTCGGCCGAGCCCCGCGAAGTCAGCCAGTCGTCCGTTAAGCGGTTGCGGCGTGCCGCCCTGTGCGAGCTCACCTGAGACTGCATCCCGCCCAGATGATTCATCGCAAGGCGTGCGGAGGCGCGGCGGGCGCCGCGGGCTGGGGAAATGTACCCGATCAGCTTATCTAGTCGGTTCGCCATCAATCAGAACCAAACGTTGCGACCGAGAAACCCCCGGCCCCTTTCGGCGCCGCGGTCGCAGCTACCTGACGCCGTAAGGCGGCCTCGAGTCGTTGGAGATCTCCAAGGTCGGCCTTGCGTACGGTCTCACCGTTGACCGTGTATTCTTGGGCACCGCCCACAATCGCGCTTATCGCATCCTGGACCTCCACAAGTCTCTCCGCTGCCGTAGCCATACGGCCACAATCCTGCTTAGAGGCTCGTCGATCTAGATTTTTACGGCTTGTCGATTCCAGATTCTGGAATCGATACTACTTGTGGTCGGTATTCAGGAGCTTTTGATGGGACTTGAAGGTCAGCCCGCAGTCCCTGCAGCTGTGCTGCCGGCGGATGTACCGGCTACCGGGAAGCATGA
>JAJDDX010000003.1 GCA_029260055.1 Phycisphaerae bacterium | reverse complement strand
TCTGCATCTCGGCCAGCTTCCGGTCCGTGATGTCGAGCACGAGCCCCTTCAGTTGGTTGACTTCGCCGTTGGCATCACGCCGAATCCAACTGCGGTGCTCCACCCAGCGGATATCGCCCGATTGTGTGATGATCCGATGCTCGTCGACGAACTCTCTCTTGCCGGCGTGGCACCGCTCGGCCACCGCGTCCAGGATGTGCTGCCTGTCGTCGGGATGGATGATCTCGCCGAAGGGCGTCTGCCGGACGCGCAGCTCCTCCGGTATGTACCCGAACTGGCGGATGTTGTCCGACACGTATTCGATGGGGAGCCCGTCGGCGGCCGCCCACACGAACGCCACCGCGGGGCTCTGGTTGACGATCCGCTCGAGTTGCTGGCGTTCTTCGGAGACCTTTCGCAGTGCGGCTTCCGCTTCCTTCAACTGTGTGATGTCAGTGATCGTCTCGAGCACATGCGGTACGCCGTCGAGCGGCAGGCGAACCGAGTTCGTCAGAACCGGGGTGGCCGTACCGTCGCGCCGTTTGAAGACTCGATCGTACGACGCGCTGCCTGGGCTCTGTCCCGACGGCCCCGCAGGCGCGTCGCCGAGGAAGTCACCGTACTGCCGGCCGATGAGCTCCGCTTCCGTGCAGCCCGCGAGGCGACAGACGTTGGAGTTGGCCCGCACGATTTGTCGCGAATCCGCGTCGAGGACGACGATTCCGGCGGGGTTGCCTTCGATGATGCGCTCGAACTCGGCGGCGCGTTCCGCTTGCTGGTGTAGCAGGCGCATCACACCGGCACCCGCTCCGACTCGTGCCAACAGCACTTCCGGGATGAAGGGCTTGGTCACGTAGTCGTTGGCACCGGCTTCGAATCCTATGACCACGTTGGCGGGATCGGCGTTGGCTGTCAGCAGAAGCACGTAGATCTGTTCGCTGACCTCGGATTCACGGATCTTCTTGCAGAGTTCCGGTCCGTCGAGGCCGGGCATCTCCCAGTCCGACACGAGAATGGCGGGCGCGTGCTGCCTGACGAGTTCGTAGGCAGCGTCGCCGTTGTCGCAAGTGTGGGTCACGTACCCCGCGTTGGACACGACCTTCCCGGCGAGCGCCAGGAGCGCGCAATCGTCATCCGCGATGATGACCGGGACTTGCTTCATGCACTGGACTCCGCCTTGTCGCTCTCTTGATCCTCGGGAGGTCCCGCAATCGGCAGTTCAATATGGAAAGTCGTTCCCGTGCCGACCGTGCTTTCGCACGTGATGGTTCCGCCGTGTGCCGTGACGATTTCGTGCGCCAGGTTCAGCCCCAGGCCGGTGCCTTTGCCCAGCGGTTTGGTCGTGAAGAAGGCGTCGAAGATACGTGCCCGGTTTTCCTCCGGGATGCCGCTTCCCGTGTCGGAGACTTCGATCCAGGCGTTGGCTCCCTCGTGGCCCGTGCGGATGGTGATGGTGCCGCGTTCGTCGATGGCGTGGGCGGCGTTGACCAGAAGGTTCAAGAAGACCTGACCCAGGCGTCCCGCGAAACAACTGATGGCGGGAACCTCGCCGTATTCCTTCACGACCTCGGTCTTGTACTTGAGTTCGTTCCAGGCGACATTGATCGTCTTGTCGATCAGGGCGTGGATATCCTCCTCTGACGTGTCGGGCGTGTCGGCGTGCGCGAAGTCCCGCAGATCGGCGACGATCTGTCGCACGCGTTGAGCCCCCTCGGTCGATTCCTTCAGCAGGTTGGCGAGGTCCGACATGATGAACTCGATGTCGACTTCGCGCTTCAGGCGGTCCACCTCCTGCGCGGTAGCGTTTGAACTCGATCCTTCCGCCAGGCATTCGCCGAGCAACTTCTCGTACGCGGTAAGCACCTGCCCGAGGTCCTCGGCATACTCGCCAAGCGAGTTCAAGTTACTGGAAATGAAGCCTATCGGATTGTTGATCTCGTGGGCCACGCCCGCGGTGAGCTGCCCGATCGAAGCCAACTTGTCGGATTGCATCAACTGGTTGTGCAACTGCTCGACTTCTTTCTTCGCGTCGCCGTCTTCCGAACGCGTTGGCTCGGGACTCGCCACGGGTGCTCTTTGTGCGCCTGGTGCGGTGACGACGAGCACCGTGCCGATTCGATCGCCTTGGCGCGGAAACGGCATCGCCGTGATGCTGACGGATACGGAGTGCCCGTCCTTGTGAAGAAGGTGGCCTGCGACAGGGTCCTCGTGATGGTCCGATGGCCCGAACAGGTCGGCGTTCTTGGATCGGTCAGCCTCGGCGGTCAGATCGTTCCAGCGCGTGCCTGGCAGCTCACCCGTTGCGTACCCGAGCAGGTCACCAAGGGCAGCGTTTGCCTCCATGACGCTCGTGTCCGAGGCCAGCACCGCTACCGCCACAAGCGAAGGCGCGAGCGAGGTACCGCCGCCGCCGCGACTTTCTCGTGGCCGCCTGTCTGTGGCGAGTAACGCCTCGACGCCCAGGATCAGCGCCGTCGGATCGATCGGCTTGGCGATGAAGCCTGCAGGCATCGTATCTGCGCCGACCTCCGGCTCGGGCCTACCGTCTTCTTCCGCGTGCATGAACAGAATGGGCGTGCCGCTCAGCGCCGGATCCGCCGCCCAGCGCGAGCAGAGGTCGCTGCCATTGCCGCCGGGCAGTGTTTGTTCGAGTATGATCAGGTCGGGTCTCGTTTCCGTGGCGCTGGCGGCCGCGTGCTCCGCGGTGTCGGCCACGACCACCCTGGCGCCGTGAGCCTCCAGAAGCGCCGAGAGCCCCATCCGAGTGCCGGGATCGCCGTCCACGACCAGAATGGTCGGGCTGTTCATTCGTTCTCCTCCTTGTTAGGAACCCTGACCGCCGGCGTTGGCGTGGCCGGACGTCCAAGCGTCACGGAAGCTCGCCGGGTCTTGTTCCTCGTTGAGATGAAGATATGGGAACTCATACGGTTGCCTCTTCTTGAACCGATTCCTCCGCGATGCGTGTGACGGTCTGCAACAGATTCCTGACGTCTCGTCTGGCGCGATCCAGCAGCAACTTCCTCAGGCTCGGGCTCAGATCGCAACTAGACAGTTCGACGTATGCATACAGTTCCTGCAGTGACTCCGTGCAGGCTCGCGCCGTGTCGCGCAGATTGATCAAGGCCGAGTTTCTCCGCGCGAGATCTGTTTCGACCGTGGCGAATTCCTCTCGCTGCTTGCGCGCGCGCTCGATATGGCTCGCGATTCGCGCGCGAAGTTCATCGGGCTCAAACGGTTTGGTGATGTAGTCGACCGCGCCGGCCTCGAGTCCGGCCTTGCACTGTTCCGATCCCGCCTCCCCGGTGACGAAGATCACCGGTGTGGTCAAGGCCGCCACGTTCTTGTCGCGGCTCGCGTCGTCACGCGCGTGCCTGCGCATTTCTATCCGTCGCAGGCGGCTGAGGAACTCGTAGCCGGACACGCCGGGCATGTTGACATCGAGTAGAATCAGATCCGGTGACTGCCTGATCGCCATGCGCAGGCCCGTCTTCCCGTCGGCGGCCGTCAGGACTTCGTAGTCGCAGCGCCGCAAAATGCGGCGCAGTGCCGCGAGCTGTCCGGGCTCGTCGTCGACGGCGAGTATGCGTGCGTTAGTCATCAAATCAGCCTTGAAACCGGTCGTGTACCGAGACCCGTAGATATCCAATCGAATTCAATTAAGTTCCTCGCAGCGCTGTCGCTGCTCTGTGGTCCGCTGCATCGTTCGTTGTATCTCTCTTAGATCGTGTACGACCGACTGGAGGAGTACTTCACGCAAGTGTGGTTCCTGTTCTTGCGTGACAAGCTCCACGCTGGCGATCGTCGCGTCGAGTAAGTCCACACACACCCTGGCGTTGTTGCGCGAGTCGGTAAGCTCCATTTCCGACCGGAAGAGAGTCGTCTCGGCCCAATCCAGGACCGACTCCTGAGCGCGTGCCGTTCGAAGATGGCCGCGGATACGCGCGCGGAGGTCTTCGGGCTCGAACGGTTTGCCGATGTAGTCGACCGCTCCCGCGTCGATGCCGGTCTTGTATTGATCCGGGCGGGTCAATCCGGTCAGGAAGATGACCGGAATGGGATGCGCGGGTCGCGACCGATGCGCCAACGAGCTGCGACTCAGTGCCAACTTGGTCTCCAGTCGGCGGAGGCGCCTCAGGAAGTCATGCCCCGACATCAACGGCATGGACACGTCGAGCAGGATAAGGTCGGGTGGATGATCCTGAGCGAGCCTGAGCGCCGCCTTCCCGCTCGTGGCAGTGGTCACGTCAAAATCGGACCGTTTCAGACACCGCTTCACCGAGGCCAGGAGATGCGGGTCGTCATCGATCGCCAGGATGTGTGCATTGGACATGGCTGGGTTCCTCGCTCTGTCCGGCGCGCGACAAAGGGAGCGAAACGTGCTTCGCTCGTCATGCCTTCGTCGCGAGGATCGCGGACGGGTTTCGAGTAATGCAATGTCCATGCCGTTAGCTGTCCACACCGAGACCCGGAGTCAGAATTGTCATCGCCGTGACACTCGTGCGACGTGCTCCATTATCGGCACAAGCCTCGAGGCGTCGGCTCCGCGACGCCGGGGCTCTCTTACGCGCGCGCTGCTACGCTCACCCTGATGCGCGGACTATCAATCTGATCGGCGACTTCGATGGGCTTTCTTCGTTGCCGCAAATGAAAAGCGTTGGCGACGCGACCGGGTTATCGGCTCGGAGTCGGCTCGGGCGGGCGAATGTCGTACTTGCGTATCTTGCGGTACAGCGTGGCGACACCGATGCCGAGGATCTCAGCCGCCATCGTGCGGTTGCCATTCGAAGTGTGCAGCGCGGTGACGATCGCTTCGCGTTCGCAGGCCGCGAGCGTGCCGCCGGCGACTTGCGGAGCTGGCGCGTCGTCCGGTATCTCCGCTGCCTCGTTTGCGGACCCGGGGGGACCCGGCTGGACGCCAGCCACGATGTGCAGCGGTAAGTCGCCTGCTTCCACCAGCGTGGAACTGCCGATGACCACGGCTCGCAGAATCGCGTTCTCCAGTTCCCGGACGTTGCCGGGCCAGTCATGAGCGTGCAGGGCTGCGCTGGCCTCGGCGCTGATGCCGGAAAGCTCCGCCCGCTTTTTTCCGTACTTGGCGAGGAAGTGCGCCGCCAGCGGGGCAAGGTCTTCCTTGTGCTCGCGTAGCGGCGGCATGGTGACGGTTACGACGTTCAGGCGGTGATAGAGGTCGTCCCTGAACTCGCCGCGCGCCACGGCTTCGAGAAGGTCACGGTTGGTCGCCGCCATGAGCCGCGCTTCGATGGGATACACGCGCTCCGTACCGACGGGCCGAACGGTCCGCTCCTGAAGCACGCGCAGCAGCCTCGTCTGCATGCCAAGCGGTAGGTCGCCGACTTCGTCGAGGAAGACCGTGCCGCGGCCCGCGGCACGCAGCAACCCTTGCCGCCCCGATTGCGCTCCGGTGAACGCGCCCTTCGTGTGGCCGAACAACTCGCTCTCGACAACGGTCGCGCCGAGCGCCGACGTGTCGATCGGCACGAACGGCTCTTCCGCCCGTTTGCCGTGCTGATGTACGCTCTTGGCAAACTGCTCCTTGCCCGTACCACTCTCACCTTGAATGAGCACGAGGGCGTCGCTGTCGCCCAGCCGCTGGGCCAGGTGCCGCATCTCCTGCATGGTCTTCGAGTCGCCGACGAATTCGCAGCCGGGGGTAGCGCTTTCGTCGCCTGCTTGACGTGCAGGCCTCTTGGCTTTCCATATTTGCAGGGCTGCCAGAACTTGATCGCGCAGGGCTTCCGGATCGAAGGGTTTCTCGATGAAGTCGCTCGCGCCCATGCGCATCGCCTGCACCGCTGTTTCGATCGTGCCCGCTCCCGTGAGCATGAGTATCTGCGTCGCGGGGCCAAATCGCCTGATCTCGGCAAGCAACGCCAGTCCGTCCATACGCGGCATTCGCAAATCGACGATCGCGACCGCGAAAGCGTCTCGTGGGTGCTCGTGGAGGAGGTCGAGTGCCTCGATGCCGTCGCAGGCCGTCACCAACTCCGCCGGGATGGTCCTCAGCGTCCGGCACAACGCCGAACGCATAGAGGGTTCGTCATCTACGATGAGGATTCTGGTCTCGGGCATCGCTGCATCCACGGGGAGACTGCGGCTCACGGGGCGGTCCGGTAAATCGTTGATGGACACGTTCCCGGTGTCGTCATCGGCGCGGTGACGACACGCGTTTAGGTGGCCGGCGGAGTGGGCCTCAATGGTGCGGGCGGGTCATTCAAATCGGACGAAAGGGATCACGGTCCGCGCGGCTGACTTGTGCGTTCAAGCCGGGAAGCGAGCCGCGCAGGCGGTCCGCGAGCGACGCAAGTACCGGCCTTTCGCTCGACCAGTGGCCCAGGGCAATCGCACTGCAGCCTCGCCGCTGAATCTCCAGTGCGTCGTGGTGACGGATTTCGCCGGTGACGATCACATCGCCGGTGGACGGTCCGAGGGCGAACGGGATGCTCCCAGCCGCTCCCACCAGGATGATCACTCGACCGACGCCTTGGCTCGGCGTGCCGACGATCTGCACACAGGCTGCGGCCGTAGCACGCTTCAGCTTCCGCGCAAGCGTACCGAGGCTCGTTCGACGCGGAAGCTTTCCGACGCGCCCCATACCGCGAACCGGCTTTCGCCCGAGGGGATAGATGTCGAAAGCGGGCTCTTCGTAGGAATGCGCGCCGATCATCGCTTTGAGGACAGCCGGCAAGTCGCGCTGAGTTACCACGGTCTCGAGCCTGACCTCGTTCACCTTCTCGAACTTCCCGCGCTTCCCGAGCGTCGGGTTCGTGGCGTCTGATCCGAGAAAGCTACCCTGACCGGGACTCTGGAAACTGCAGTGGCTGTAATCACCGATGTGCCCGGCGCCGGCTGAGAACATAGCAGCCGACACGCGAGCAAGGTCCGCCTCGGGAACGAACACGACGACTTTGCATTGGCTCTCGCCCGGCTCATCGACATACTCAATGGGCTCGGTCTCTGCAATCCCGCACATAGAGGCGATGACGGCATTGGGCCCGTCGTCCGACGCGTCGAGGGCGGTATGGGTTGCGTAGATGGCGATTCCCCGCCGGGCGCATCGGTAGACCGCCGCATCCGTGCCGCTACTGTCCGCGAGCAACCTCGTGATCGGTTTGAAGATCGGCGGATGATACGCCAACACGAGGTCGACCTTCTTGCGCACAGCCTCATCGACGACCGACGGCGTCAGGTCGATGCACAGCAGAGCACGTTTCACGCGCGCCGTCGGGTCGCCGAGCAGCAGGCCGACGTTGTCCCAGTCCTGAGCGAGTCCCGTTGGCGCGATCTGATCCATCACACGGCTCAGATCGGCGACAGTGTGCGTGCGTCGGGTCTTGCTGGTGCTCATCCTTGGCTGCACTCCTTCTTGACCAAATCGCGCAACGCCTCGGACAAGGTCTTCGTCATCGTGCCGATCTTACCGTCGGCGATCGTATGCTTCTCGACCGCGATGACCGGCATCATCTGCATGATGGTATTGGTCAGGAATACCTCGTCCGCGTCAAGCAAGTCATCGACGGTCAATTGGCCTTCTTCAATCTCGATTCCGGCATCCGCGGCGATTTCCAGCACTGCCGCCCTGGCGATACCGGGCAGGACCGGCGTGGCGAGCGACGGGGTCCTGAGCTTCTCGCCGGACACTACGAACACGTTGGAAATCGAACCCTCCGCCAGGTGATTGTCTGTGGTGAACCACAGCGCCTCGATGCAACGGGCGCTTCGCGCCTCGCGCAAGGCGAGAAGACGGGACAGGTAACTGGTCGTCTTGTGCCCGGCAAGCGGATCGGCGGGGGACTGTCGAAAGCCGCACACGATCACGCCGATGCCGTGGTTGTACATCTCTCCCGGGTAAGTCGTCAGTTTCGACGCGGTCACGCAGATGTTCGGCTCGGGCTCCGCGTCGTCGCTGATGTCGGCCCGCGTGGCTCCCGCCGTCACCGTCATACGCAGCCGCGCTTTGACTAACTCGTTGTGATCCATGAGCGAACGTAGGTCATCCGGAGAGGGGAGCCGCGACTGGTCGATCGGCCGAAGCAGCTTGGCCGCCGAGTTCATGAGCCGTCGCATGTGGGACTCGAGGCGGAAGACCCGACTGTTCTCCGCTCGCATCGTCTCGAACAGCCCCGCGCCGTGAAGCCATCCGCCGTCGGCCACCGACACGGTCGCCTCGGATTCAGGAACGAATCCCCCGTTTATGTACACTGTGGGTGTCACGCTAC
The DNA here is from genome assembly GCA_029260055.1 of Phycisphaerae bacterium. Classification (GTDB taxonomy): domain Bacteria; phylum Planctomycetota; class Phycisphaerae; order UBA1845; family UBA1845; genus JADFOB01. The sequence goes on along the minus strand of JAJDDX010000003.1, from coordinate 29,992 downwards.
CGGCATCTCCTCGGGGGTCGTGCATGTGTCCGTAACCGTGCCGCCAAGCGCAAGCATCATGCCCTTGGCCTTGGCCATCATCTCGGCATACTCCGCTTCGGGGTCGCTGTCAGCGACGATAGCGCCGCCGGCGTAGAGGTGTACGGTTCGCCCGGTTTGCACCATGGTCCGGATGGCGATGTTCATCGACATAGAGCCGTCAAGTCCGATCGATCCTATCGACCCGCAGTACACTCCGCGAGGCGTCGGTTCGAGTTCATCAATCAGTTGCATCGCTCGAATCTTCGGCGCGCCGGTGACCGATCCTCCGGGAAACGCGGCGAGAAGCAGGTCCTGCCACGTTCGCCCTTCGGCCAGCGTACCTTCGATCGTGGCCGTGCGGTGAAAGAGGGTCGGATGGGTCTCGATCTCGCCGGCGTGCGCGACACGAATCGTGTTGTACGAGCACACTCGGCCGAGATCGTTACGCAATAAATCGACGATCATCGTCAGCTCGGCGTGCTCTTTACCACTGCGGGCAAGTTCATCGAGGTGACGGGCGTCCAACTCGGCATCGCCCGTTCGTGGGCGGGTACCCTTGATGGGCCTGGTGACGACCCGTCCGCCTCGAAGCTCCACGAAGAGTTCCGGCGAGGACGAGAGAATTGCGGCTCCGGACCATGGCAGCAGCGCCGCGTGCGAGGAGGGGCTGATGCCGCGCAACCGGCGATAGAGCGACAGTGGGTCGGCGTCGGTGGTCGCCGCGAACCGCTGTGTCAGGTTGACCTGATAGACATCGCCGGCTGCGATGTAGCGCTTCGCGCGGTCGATCTTGGCGAGGTACTCGCGGTGCGATACGGACGGCACGATGGGAGCCGTTCCCGGGTCCGCCGGCGGGTGAGGAGGAGGCACCCGGGCAGCCGTTTCGACGAGTTCGCGCATCGACCGGAGCCTGGTCTCGACCGGCGGTCGACGATGCGAAAAAGGCGCCGGCCAATCCACGGCGACAAGATTCCACAAGTCGGTCGCGTGGTCGTAGATGGCGGCCGCGTCGTAGAGAAAGAAGCGAGCCAGCGGCAACGCGGGATCCGATCGTGTCGAGCCGACGGCGGGCTCAGCCCGCGCCCCGGCTTCGTACGTCATGAAGCCGATCCAACCGCCGACAAATGCCGGGTTCGTGGGGGCGAACTCGACGGCGGGATACTCCGACATGCGCCGCCGGAGCCCGCGTAGGGAGGCCCCCCCGTCGTTCGCACCGATCCGCAACTCCGCAGCCGGTTCGCACGCAAAGACCGAGTACCGGCCGTAAGTCGTGCTCTGGAGCGAACTTTCGAGGATCGCTGGCTTGGCAGCGCCGGCAAAAGTCACAACCACGTGCTCCGGCGCAGCCGAAACTTCAAGGGGCTCGACGACGACTGATGCTTTGGGACGGTCCGGATCGGTCATGACGGCGGGGGAGTATATCAGAACGTCCGCGCGTGCGTTAGCGTGCTTCTTGCCTACGTTGACACTTGTTCCCGGCGCGGTACTCTCGTACGCGCGACTGGAATTCGAAGGACCGTGTTCATACCTTAGCCAAAGGAAGGGCTGTCATGTCCGCTAGTACATTGACAAACCTCGGCGCGACAACCGGGTGGGGCAAGGTGGCGCTGGGTGGAGCGCTCTTGGCTGTCGTCTTAGCTTCCACCGGGCTTGCTGCTGATCGACCCGCGATCGCCACCGGAGAGGTGACGGCAAACGATGTATACGTCCGTAGCGGGCCAAGCACCAATCATTACACCGTTTGCAAGCTGACAGCCGGACAGCGCGTGACCATCATGGCGGAGCGCGGCGAGTGGTACGAGATCCTCCCGCCGGCCGAGGCGTTCAGCCTGCTCTCGGGCCAATATGTCGACACGGTCGACAAGAAAGTCGGTGTCGTCAACGGCAACAACGTGCGCGTGCGCGCGGGATCGTCGTTGAACAACAATAAGTACACGGTGCAGACCATGCTGTCGAAGGGGGCGGAGGTCACCATCGTCGGAGAGAACCCGGACGGGTTCCTGCGAATCAAGCCGCCGAGCGGAGCGACGCTGTGGGTCAGCCGGTCGTTCGTCGAGGTGGTCCCCGACGAGCGTTTGAGGCTGGATGCGACGCGGGACATGCCGGCTCCGGCCGAGGCCGAAGTGGTACCTCAGCCCGCTATCGATCCGGCTGAGGGTACACACGAAGCCGATCTTGAAGCCCCCGCACAGACCCCGGTGAGCACGGAAACCGAGCCGCCTCAGGCAGAGCGTCCGCGTATGTCGCTCACCGCCGTGGTCGAGCCCACGGTCTGGCGACACGAACTCGACAAGATTGACGCAGCCATGCGCGACGAAGTGGCCAAGCCGATCACGGAGCGGCGAGTCGACCCGTTGATCGAACGCTACCGAGCGGTCGCCGAGCAGAACGAAGACGATTTCGCTCAGCGCTATGCGACGCGGCGGATCGAACAGGTCGAAAGTGTGAGATCGCTGGCGACGGCTATTCGGCAGTTGCAGGAACTGGATGACAAGGCGGGCACGGCCAGAGCCGAGTTCATGAAGGAGCGTGCGACCCTGCACAGGGTCGACGATGCCGGACCGGCAGCGATCGATGCCGTCGGTGAGCTGCGGGTCAGCGCATTGTACTCCGGGGCGACCGGACCGAAGCGGTATCGTCTCGTCGACCCGGGCACGCCCGGAGGTAAGACGATTGCCTACGTCGAAATCCCGGCGGATGCCGGAATCAACGTGGACGAATTCATCGGGAGGTACGTGGGCGTGCGTGCGCGGACGACCCATTTGCTCGGCGGGGCGATTGACCCTGTGCCGGTCCACGTGGCCGGCGAACTGGTCCTGCAACAGCCGGCGACGCCGGCCTCGGCCGGCAACGTCGCTCGACAGCACGGACCTCAGTAGAAGAAACCTGAAATCCACATTTGGGATGAACGTGATGAATAGGCACAAACGCGCGCCGTGGCGGGCGCAAATCGTATTGCTCTTCAGCGCCGGCGCTTTGCTCCAAGGCGGCGGCTGCACTGTCGACGCCAATGAGACCATCACCGGATTGTTCACGACCATCGGAGGCTACTTCATCAACAGCTACGTCACCGGCCTGTTCGGCGTCGGAATGTAGAGGCCGTGCGCACCCGGAGGGCGTGCGCAAGCGCGTCTGTGGCTGGACCGGCATATGGAATCACCGATAAAACGTGCGACGGTGATCGGCGACGGCGCCATGGGTACGCTGTGCTCGCTGCTGCTCGCCGAGCGCGGAGCCGAGGTCACGCTTTGGGGCCATCGTAGCGAGGATATCGAGCTGCTGGCGGCCGATCGCGAGAATCGGCGGTACCTCCCCGGACACCCGCTCCCCGATTCGATCAAGGTCGTAAGCGACGACGGCGAGGCTTTTCAAGAGCCCGACGTAGTCATCTCAGCCGTGCCGTGCCAGTTCGTCCGCGGGGTGTGGCAGCGGCTTGCGGCTGTCGCTCCTCGTACCGTCCCGATTGTCAGCGTAGCGAAGGGGATCGAGGTCGGTACGCTGTTGCTCCCCACCCAGATCATCAAGGAGTGCCTGGGCAAGGTGGCGACGGCGTGCCTCTCGGGACCGAGCATCGCTCCGGAAGTAGCGTCGAAGAAGCCGGCCACGGTCGTGGTCGCGGCCGAGGATCCCAAGATCGCCACCCTTCTCCAGCACGGCATCAGTACGAAGTACTTCCGCGTGTACGCTAGCGACGACCTCATCGGAGTCGAACTCGCCGGTGCCGTGAAGAACGTGATCGCGCTGGCGGCCGGGCTGTGCGACGGCCTCGGCGGAGGTGACAACGCAAAGGCCTCGCTGCTCACACGAGGGCTCGTCGAGATTACGCGTCTGGGCACGGCAATGGGCGCTTCGCCGGAGACGTTCCGTGGACTCGCGGGCGTCGGTGACTTGTGTACGACCTGTATTTCGAAGATGAGCCGAAACCGGACAGCCGGCGAACGGCTCGGCCGCGGGGAGAAGGTCGAGCAGGTGCTCGCGGCGACGGAATCCGTCATCGAGGGCATCCCCACGACCAAGAGCGTGCTCGAACTCGCCGTGCGGCACAAAGTCGAGCTGCCGATCGTCTCGGCGATGGCGGAGGTACTGTTCGAGGGTCGCTCACCCACCGAAGCCATCGAAACGCTCATGACCCGTCCGCTCAAGAGCGAGTAGGCGGTCTGTACCGCACCGGACCCCGCGATCCGGATCCACTTCCGCTCCTCACCGCCGCCCAGCAGAGCGATTATCGGTACTTGGGAATCCCAAGCCCCGCCCCGGCCTCATGCCGTGCCCGGTAACAAAGGCCGCCCTCCCAGCGACCGATAAAACCAGCGAAGGACCAGAGTGACCGTCGTTGGGAGAAGATGTCCGTGCGCGCAGCTACGACCGCTAACATTCCGCTGGAGCTTCTGCGCTATCGCGAGTTGCTCTTCAGCCTCACGTGGCGAAACATCCGCGTGCGGTACAAGCAATCGTTGCTCGGGATCTCGTGGGCGGTGTTGCTGCCGCTTTCGCTGATGCTCGTGTTCACGTTCGTATTCACACGAGCGATCGACGGTGTCGGCGCGCTGAAGGTGAACATGCCCTACGCGCTCTACGCCTACTGCGGCCTCGTGCCGTGGACCTTCTTTGCCGCGAGCCTGAACGGCTGCGTGAACTCGCTCGTCAGCAACCGCAACCTCGTGACCAAAGTCTACTTCCCTCGCGAGGTGTTCCCGCTTTCGTGTGTGGGGAGCGCATTCGTCGACTTCTGCGTCGCGATGACGGTGCTCGGCGGGCTGATGGTCTACTTCCATTCGGCAGGGCAGTGGTCTGCCAATCTGTCGGCGACTCTGCTGTTTCTTCCGGTCGTGCTTGTGGTTCAGATCACGCTGACGGTCGGCCTCGGAATGATGCTCGCGATGGCGAACCTGTTCTATCGCGACGTACGTCAGGTCTTCAGCGTGGCGATACAGTTGTGGATGTTCGTCTCAGCCGTCGTGGTCCCGGTGCCGCGCGACGGCTCAGCGCTGGCGACCATCATCGGTTTCAACCCGCTCGTGCCGATCATCAGTGCGTACCGTACGTGCATACTCGAAGGCACGCTCCCGGAGGCGGGCGGGTTTCTCTATGCGACGGCGGTGGCGGTTGTCTCCCTGATCGGCGGCTGGTTCTGTTTCCGGAAGGCGTCGCACCGTTTTGCGGAGTGCATCTGAATGAGCGAGGCCGCACTATGTTTCGATCATGTGTCCAAGCGGTTTCGCCTCGGTGAAACGCACGACTCGCTCGTCGACCTGGCTGCGTATGCCTTTCGTCGTGTGACGGGCGCCGCGCCGCGTCAGTCACCCGACTCGACGTTCTGGGCGCTGCGTGACGTCTCTTTCGAGGTGCCGCGCGGCGGAGCGACGGGCATCATCGGACCCAACGGCGCCGGCAAGAGCACCGCGCTCAAGCTTCTCGCCGGGATTCTGCGCGCCGAACGCGGCGAAGTCAGGGCAAGTGGGCGATTGGCCGCCTTGATCGAGGTCGGCGCCGGCTTTCACGCCGACCTGACGGGGCGCGAGAACATCTTTCTGAACGGCGCAATTCTCGGCATGACGCGGGCGGAGATTCGTACGAAGCTCGATTCGATCGTGGAATTCGCCGGGCTCGAGCGTTTCCTCGATACGCCGGTGAAGCGCTACAGCTCCGGCATGTACGCCCGCCTCGGCTTCAGCATTGCGGCACACGTCGATCCGGACATTCTGCTCGTGGACGAAGTGCTGTCGGTCGGAGACGCGGTGTTCCGCCTCCGGTGCGAGGAACGCATGAGGCAACTCGTTCGCGACGGCACGACCCTCATCTTCGTCACACACAACCTCGAACAAATGCAGTCCATCTGTGATCGTGCGATCGTGCTGGAAGAAGGGCGGACGGCGTTCGACGGTCCGGCTCGCGAGGCCGTCAGTCACTATATGACCGCGATGACGCATGCGTACACCGCACGGCCGGCCGACCTTGCCGGCGGTGACGCTCAGCACGACGGTGCCGGTGAGGTCCTCGGCGTGCGCATACTCGATAGGGCGGGCAAAGAGACGGTTTGGCTTCGCCCACGCGACGAAGTGCGGGCCGAAGTGCGCTTCAAGTTGGTTCGACCGATCGAGAAGCTCACGGTTGAGCTCAACCTGCGTGCGTCCGCCAGCGAGAACCTCATCAGTATCAACTCCGGGCGAGACAACGTCTTCTTCGACACACGGGAGGGTGTCAACACGGTGACGCTAGTGTTGCCGGCCATGCCCTTGGCTTCGGGGCGCTACTTCTGGAACGTGCGCATGTGGGACGGCGTCAGCGGAGACACGGTTATCGAGACGCCGTTCAAGTACCCGACCGTGATTGATGACGAGGGCAGGGCGACGGGAGCACTATCGCTCGACCATGCCTGGTCCTATGACGGGGCGGCGGCGTCTCAGGTCGTCGATACACCTGCCGAGCCCGCCCCGATCGAAGCGGCCCCGGCACAATGTGGGAGCGGAACGTGAAGGTCTGCATCGTAGGTGACGCGCGTTCGCCGCACATCCGGCACCTCTGCGCGGGGCTCGCCGGCGAGGGACTCACACCGCACGTCGTCACGCACCACCCGGTCGATTTGGTCGGTGCGACGGTCGAGAAATACGAGATTCCGCCGGCAAGTTTGACCAATCCGAGAAGGTGGTCGTCGCGTCGCGCGCATTATCTGCGCGGTCTGCTGCGCTCCTTCGATGTCGTCAACGTCCACTTCCTTCACGATTGGGGCTTCACGCCCGAGTTGATCGACGAAGGCTGCGTTGTGGCGACTGCGTGGGGATCGGACATCGTGCAGCCGCCCGGCGAGCTTCCGCCGTCTGCCGAACTGGTCGAGGCCAGGCTGGCGATGCTGCGGCGTGCGTCAGCAGTGACGACATGCGGTCCGACGTTCGCGCGGATGGTGGCGGACTTCGCCGGACTCGACGCGGATCGTGTAAGCGTCGTGCCCTTCGGGGTGGACACCGAGCGATTCCGTCCGCCGGAGCGGAGCGAGCGCCGAACACAGGGGACACACCGCGTCGGTTTCTTCAAGGGCTTCCGGCCGGTCTACGGACCGGAAACACTGATGCGAGCGGTCCCCATCGTCCTGGAGTCATTGCCGAACACGCATTTGGACTTGGTCGGAGATGGCGATCAACGGGAAGCGTGCCAATCGCTGGCATCTGCGTTGGGTGTGAGGTCGTTCCTTACATGGATACCTCGGCAGCCCAGCGCGGGGATTGCCGAACTACTGGCCGGGTGGGACCTCACCGTGATCCCGTCCGTCGCGGAGGCATTCGGCGTCGCGGCACTTGAATCGTCGGCTATGGGTGTGCCGGTGGTCGCGTCGAACGTCGGTGGGCTCGTTGACACGGTCGTCGACGGCAAGACCGGTGTGCTGGTGCCCCCGAGCGATCCGCAAGCTCTCGCGGACGGGATCATCAGTCTACTCTCGGATGACGCTCTACGGTGCCGCATGGCTCTGGCCGGCCGCGCGTTCGTGGAGCACCGCTTCCGGTTGGACGCCGTGGCGCGCGAATGGGTGGAACTCTACGACTTCGCGATCGAAACAGCCTCCAGCGGTCGCATGGTCGGTGCGCGTTGACGCTCGGGCCCGCTCAAGTAGGACCCATAACCTGACGATGGACGGGCATGGGAAAGCAGGAACAGTCCGCGCAGCACGACGCCACAGGAGAGACACGCGTGGAGCGCCAAACCAACCTTCAGCGTGGTGACGCCTTCTACAACGACTTCTACCGAAACGGGGGGTGGCAGTACAAGTTCTGGCGCGAGTACCTCTGGCACCGTCGACACGTGGTCAAGCGCTTCGGCCTCCGCCGTGGCATGCGCGTGCTGGAAGTGGCCTGCGGCAACGGCTTCCACACGAATCTCTTCCGCCGGATGGGCTTCGCCTGCACTGGCGTCGATCGCTCCACCAACGGCATCGAGTGGGCTAAGAGCCACTTCCCGAAATCGACATATCACTGCGCCGACATCATGGGCGACATGCCGGTTGAGCCCGGTACGTTCGATGTCGTGCTGGCACGCGGCTGCAGCAACTACCATTACGACATGCACGGCGAACAGGCGCACGCGACGACGCATCACCTGATGCGCTACCTTCGACCCGGCGGCGTCTTCGTGATGACCATCCTGACCGACCTGTCCGGCCGGCGACCGCCCGACCAAGTCTGGCACAACAAGCTCAGCGACTACGACGAACACTTCCGCTCGTTTGGCCTGCGTTACTCCGTAGACTGGCACAAGGGCATGGTGATCTGCGGTCTGCACAACGAACCGGTCACGCGCGTCCTCAGTGAGGCCACGCGCTCACGGACGGAGGTCGCAGCTGCGCAAGCATCCAGGGCCGCGACGCCCGAGCACGCCGTGGGATCGTGCTGAACGAACGCTGACACGCCTCTGACGCAAGGCTCGATCGGCAAGCTCGTTCGGTGGCGGATGAACCCGTCTGAACCGCATGTTTCAGCGCAGTACTGATCGCAAGCCGCGCGATTCAAGTGCCGATAACTCCTCATGGTAGGCCCTGGCAGGGCGTGCGCGCGCATGGCCGGCTCGGGTCTCGGAGTCTCGGACTTGCCCTTAGAATCGTCAGAATCGAATTCACGCGACACCGCGCGGCGCGTCTTGATGATCGCCTGTGCGTTTCCGCCGACCGGCGGCCCCGGCGTACAGCGCGCTGCCAAGTTCGCGAAGTACCTGCCGCGCATGGGGTGGCGGCCGATCGTCTGGTGCGTTGATCGGATGGACGACTTTCCGCAAGACAGGAGTCTTGCCGATGAACTGCCGCGCGAGGTCGCGGTGCATCGGTTCGGCTGCGGTGGTCTTGCGCACGGTTTGCGACGCTCACTCGAGACGAAGGACGGCGGTGGTGCTCCGGGGCGAATCGCCACGGCGCTCGGCTGGCGCCTCGACCGATGGCTGCGTCGTCGGGCGTTTCCCGACGGCTACGCCGCGTGGGCGCGGGCGAGTGTGCGACCCTTGCTGAGGTTGATCGAGCGCGAGCGCATCGAACTCATATGGTCGACCTTCAGTCCGGCCTCCAACCACCTGCTGGGTCTGACGCTGAAACGTCGGACCGGACTGCCGTGGGTCGCTGATTTTCGTGATCTATGGACGGACGATTACAGGTACGAGCCGGTCTCGGAGGCTCGGCGCCGGGCCGATCGGGCGTTGGAGAAGCGGATGCTCGAGGCCGCTGACGCAGTGATCGGCGTGACCACGACGCAGACCGCGGCACTGGCTGTACGTATGCCGAATTCGCTCGGCAAAGTCCATACAATCACCAACGGCTTCGACCCGGCGGATTTTCGGGCCGCAAGTCCCGAGCCGTCGGGCGCACGAGATCGATTCGTTCTGGCCTACGTGGGGCGATTCGACAGCCGCCGGGCATCCGATCCCTTGATCGACGGGCTGGCTCGTTTCGTGGATCGACTCGGACCACGCCACGCGTCGTTTGTGCTCCGGTTCGTGGGGCACGTCAGCGACAAGACGCGGCGTCGTCTCGAGGCGACGGGCGCTGCGTGTGAGTTCACCGGTTACCTCGACCATGCGGACGCAGTCGCCGAGATGAGGCAGGCCGACGCGCTGCTCGTCTCGGTGCCGAGCGTGGCATCCGCCGAGACGACGATTCCGGCGAAACCGTTCGAGTATCTCGCGGCGGGGCGACCGATTCTTCACGTCGGGCCGGTGAAAGGAGAATCAGCCGGCCTGATCGACGCATGCAGTGCCGGAGAGGTGGTCGGCCACGAGGCGGACGAGATCGCCGACGGGCTGAACCGCCTTTACGAGCCCTGGTCGAGAGGCGAACCACGGGCGGGTTGCGCACCGGAGCGTCTGACGCCATACAGCCGCATCGTCCTGGCGCGCAAGTTCAGCGCCGTCATGAACCAGCTAGTGACGAAGAGGGCATCGACCGAGCCGGTCGCTCCGTGGACGGCGATGCGCCCCGAGCCCGCATTGGCATGACTGATCCCACGGCATCCATCGTCATACCCACGTACAACCGAGTTTCGCTACTTCCTCGCGCCGTTCACTCCGTTGTCGCTCAGACATTCGAGGATTGGGAGATCGTCGTCGTGGACGACGGCTCGACTGACGATACGCCGACCATGGCCCGATGCCTCCGCGCGAAGATCGGGCCGCGGTTCGTCTACCTGCGCCAGCAAAACGGTGGCAGCAGCGACGCCAGGAATCGGGGAATCGAAGCCGCACGCGGTCGTTTCGTCGCGTTTCTGGATTCAGATGACGAGTTTATGCCGACGAAGCTTCAGCGCCAGCTGGCCCTGTTCGAGGCTCGGCCTGAATTGGGTCTCGTCTACAGCGATCTTTCGCAAGTCGATACCGAGGGCCTGGTCACGCCGTCGACCTTCGACAGGAATTGCCCCATGGCGCGGTCGATGGCTTGCCGGCCGATCGCCGACGGACTCTTTGTGTGCACCGGCGATCTGTTCACGACACTGCTGCGCGAGTATTTCATCCCGACCATCGTCGGAATGGTACGGCGAGAAGTGCTCGGCGATTCGATACGCTTTGCCGTCGACCAGGCGTACGCCGAGGAATGGCTTTTCTACTTGCACGTGGCGAAGCGATGCAGGGCGGGGTTCGTGGACGAGCCGCTCAGTGTTCATCACCATGTGCAAGGAAGCCTGGCCCGCACCGACAAACGACGCAACGTCGAGCGATATTCTCGGCTCCTCCAGGCGATCGAGGTCACGTTCGAGGACCTTTCTCCGGAGCAACGCGGCATCCTCCGCGGGCACCTGATTCAGTCCCATCGGCAGCTAGGCTTCGACGCACGTCACGAAGGTCGGCACGGTGACGCGGTACGCCAGTTCTGGCATTCGCTCGCTCACGCCCGTGATCTCCGCGGAATCCGGGAACTGGCGCGCGCTTCCGAAGGATGGCTCATGGCCGGCGGGCTCACGAGGCTCGCCGGGACGAAGCCCGGCGCCGCTCAAGACGCGTCCGAGCCCGTCCGATAAGCCAACTGGAGCGTGCAGCCGCTGCGCACGCGGGCCGTACCTGGACACGCAGTGCCGGAGCCTATTGTGCCCATTGTCGAATCAGTACCGCCGTCGACCTCGGCGACCGGGCCCATGGTCTGGGATCGCGTCTGGGACAACCAGCCGTCGGAGGCCAAGGACGACTCGCTTATAGACCGCGAGCGCCGAAACCCGCGGTGGGCGATGATCGTCGCGCGTCTGGAGGAGGCATTCGGCAAACTCGAAGGGCTTCGCACGATCGAGCTGGGCAGCGGCCGCGGCGACCTGTCCGTCCTCCTCGCGCAACGTGGGGCGGACGTCACCTTATTCGACGCGAGCGCGAAAGCACTCGAACAGGCGAGGAGCCGGTTCGATCGCCTTGGCCTCTCCGCACGCTTTGAAGAAGGCGACTTCCTTACCGGGCTCGAACCCGTGACGGGGCGATTCGATCTGTCGCTATCGTCCGGCGTGATCGAGCATTTCAAACACGATGAGCGAACCGACGTCATCGGTGCCCACTTCGACGTGCTCCGTCCGGGTGGCATGTCGGTAATCAGCGTGCCTCATGCGCGGTGCGTTCCCTATCGCATTTGGAAGGCGTACCTCGAGCTTCGCGGCTGGTGGCCCTACGGTATGGAGCTACCGTATTCGGCGCGCGAGCTATCCCGACGCATGACACAGGCTGGGTTCAGCCGGCCCGAAATGCGCGCGATGGGGTTCTGGCAATCGGTGGGCGACCACTGGGGTAAGCGGCTACTAGGCCGAAAGCCGGATTGGGTCGAGCGAACCTCGTGCGTTGATCGCCTGATGGGGATGAGCCTCATCGGCATCGGCTTTAGAGCCAATCGCAACGAAGGATCGGAGGGAGCACCTTCGTGAGCCCGTCACCGTTACGCGTGATGATTGACGCCCGGATGCTGATTGGGCGTTTCTCCGGCGTGGCGAGATTCGTCACGCGGCTTACCGATCACCTTGCTCGCACTCACGGCGTGCAAGTTGTCGCACTCTGCGGCGCCGAGGCCTACGAGCCCTGGCTTGACCGCGACGACATCGAAGTGGTTCCGTCCGGCTTCGCCAAGCGAGACCGCACAGCCGGGCGCCGCCTGCGATGGGAAGGCATGCAGCTCCGCAGGCTGATCAAGGCGGCAAATGTCGATGTGTTCCACGCCACGTGGAATACCGGCGTGCCGGCACTGAGCCCGGTGCCGGTCGTGTTGACGATTCATGACTTGATTCCGTGGTTTACGCCCGCCGGGCACTTCGCCACGCGCCTTCAGCAGCGGTGCTATCGCCGCGCGATTCGCGCTTCGGCCCGTCGAGCCACACTCGTGACGACGGTCAGCGATTACGTGCGGCAACAGGTCATCTCGACGTTGCCCGTATTGCGGCGGCAGGTCAGGACGATACACAACGGTGTTGATCTTCCCGAAGGCGAGCCGAGCGACATCGTGTCGCCGGGGCGCCGCTACGTGCTCTACGTCGGCGGCCACGAGTGTCGCAAGAACGTGGCGGCGGTTCTTCGAGCCATGGAGCGGTTCTGGAAAGCCAACGGCGACTCGTACGAGCTGAGGCTGACGGGAAACGAATCGTCGCTCTGCGCCGACGCGTCCGCGGCGTTGAGCGACGTGTCTGACCGGTCCCGTGTCCGTTTTCTCGGGGCCGTAGACGATGCCGAGCTATCGCGACAGTACCGACATGCGCACGCTCTGCTCATGCTGTCGGGCGACGAAGGTTTCGGGCTTCCCGTTCTCGAGGCGATGGCGCACGGTTGTCCCGTGATCGCGAGCCGCTGTGCCTCACTTCCCGAGGTCGTGGGCGATTCCGGAATGCTGGTGGATGCCGACGATGCCGCCGCCGTGTGTGCGGCTCTGGATACGCTGGCGGATGCGTCGCCCGAGCGAGCGGCTCTGATTCGCGGAGGACGCGACCGGGCTCGTCAGTTCGCTTGGTCCGTCACCGCTTCGCGGTTCCACGACGCCTATCGGGATGCTGCGGCTAGCGCAGTTACTGCCGACCGCCAATCAGATGTGGAGTTCCACGCCGGTGACTCGGTGTCTACTGCGGTTCGCTCGAATCCGTCCATTCAACCTTCGTAGGCTCGGGGAGGGCGTCTATTCTGTCTCGTCAGCTCGGTTTCAAGTCCGATCATCCTTGCACCGCCTTGAAAACGAGGCCCCGACCCGTCTCGACAACGACGGCGATCCATGCCACAATACGGGGCTCTGCATTTGTATGAATCGTACTGCCGGAGTTTGATGGATAGAACATGCGACCTGAATCGTTGATCCAGCTAGTTGGCGGCGGGAACGCCCGCACGGTGGAAGAGGAATGGATGGGGCTGTTTGAGCGTGACTCATCCCTCGAGGGCCTCGAAGAATACAGCACGGTCCTGGCCGAGTTGGTTCGCCAAGGTCGCGCAGAGCAGGCCGCGGCGCTGGCGTGGGCCGCCATCGAAACGTTCTCGGCGAAGCATGCCCCCGAGGATGCACTGCCCGTGGCTTCTGCGTACCTGTTGGCCGTGGGTAACAACGAGGAACTCCGCGGCGAAGTGACGGGCCTTTACCGAAAGGTGTACGGCGAGCGTGAGGGGATCGAGGCACTGCTCACCGAGTCCGGGCTGCCCGGCGGCAGGCCGGTACGACGGGCCCTTAGGACGCTGGACCTCTGCCTGGCGGTCGATGCCGGCGACTTCCTTATCGGTCGCGACGACCACGCAGCCGCTCGAATTGATGAAGTGGATCGGTCTGCCTGGGAATACACGATCACGGTCGGGCGGGATGTGGAGCAGATCGGAGCCGTACTTCTTGCCGATCGATTCGAACCGGCGGCAGCCGACGACTTCCACGTGATGTGCCAGTTTGCCCGGGACGATCTGCTGAAGAAACTGGCGGACGACCCCGCGACGATCGTCATTTCGCTGTGCCAGAAGCACGGCAACAAGCTGGGGCGCGAAGCACTCGAGATGATCCTGGTGCCGCGGCTGCTTACCGAGGACGACTGGAAGAAGTGGTGGACCAAGGCGCGTGCCGCCGTCAAGCGATTCCCGAACGTGCAGATCGACCGCCGCGCTCCCTATACAATCACCGTGCTGGATGAGGCGGTCACGGCCGAACATGTGCACCTCGCCGGTTTTGACAAGCTGCACGATCCTGTTAAGCAACTCGAGGCTGTGGACGCTTACTTGGCCGGGTGTAATGCGCGCGGCGAGGATCCCTCGCCTGACGCGCTCACGAGTTGTTACGAGAAGCTCGTCGCGAAGGCGAAGAAGCTCAAAGGGGCGGATCGGTCGAGATCCGCGCTTCTCTGGATCATCGTGCGGCGAGCCGGCGAGTCCGCAGGCGTCGACAACGCGAAGGACGGAGCGGTCGAGCTCTTCAAATCGACTCCCGATCCGGCCGTACTGTTCGAACAGCTCAGTACCGATTCGCTGCACGAAGTCGCGTGTCGGACGTTGGTGGAGGCTCATCCTGACGATTGGCAGGCACAGCTCCAGACGCTACTTCCGACCTTCCCCATGACGGCGTGTGACCGCGAGGCGAAGCGACTTGCCGACGCAGGAACAACCGAGGCGGACTTTCAGGCCGTGGTCGATGTGATTTTGGCTTCACCGATTGCTCATTTTGAGGCTTTGGCGTGGCTTTGGAACGGCCCGGCCGCCGGGCCGGCGATTCCCCAGACGGCGCCCCTGACGCTGTTTTCCCGCCTTCTGCGGGGACTCGAGGACAGCCGTCGTAGCGACCTGCTCTCCAAGGACGCCGTCAAGAAGATCGCCCAGCGCGGGCGGCCGGTACTCTCCGCGCGGAGGTACGAGCGCTACAGAGAGTGTCTCGCGACGATCGAGCCGGGTATGGCCAACGCCCTGCGCACGCAAATCAAGCGCCTCGATAGCCTCGGACGCGCCGTCCGAGAGGATCTGCTCAAACACATGGAGGTGAAGTTCCCAATTGTGGACAACAAGCCGCCGACACCCCCTTGGGCGCAAGTTGACGTGCTATGGGTGACCCGCGCCAGCCTCCTCAAAAAGCAGGACGAGATTGACCACCACGTCAACGTGAAAATGCGGGACAACGCCAAGGCGATCGGACGGGCCGCCGAGCACGGCGACCTTAGCGAAAATTCCGAATACAAGTTCGCGCTGGAAGAGCGGGACTTGCTCCGAGGACGCCTGGCGCAGATGAACTCGGAGATGGCCGCAGCCAAGATCATCGATCCGGCGAGTGTGGCGACCGATTGCATCGGGATTTGTACGCGCGCCGTTTTCAAACGAGTCAGCGACGGCGACACTTATGAGATGACGCTCGTGGGGGCATGGGATTCGGATGGCGAGAAGGGCTGGTACAACTACAAGGCGCCGCTCGCCCAGAAGGTGCTCGGCATCAAAATCGGTGACACCGTCGAGTTTGACCACAGTTCGGCGCAGGGGCAGTACGAGGTTGTCGAAATCGCCGATGCCCTCAACGAGCAGGAAGCTCACGCCACGAGCGAGTGATACCGTTGGGTCGGCCGCAGGTATGAGGGAACATCCATGAAGGTCATGTTTGTCGGCCTGCCGAAGTCGGGAAAGTCGACCCTCTACGCGGCCGTCACCGGCAAAGCCGTTGATCCATACGCTCCGCCCGAGGTCCACCAGGCCGTCGTGAAGGTGCCGGATGAACGCCTCACCCATCTGACAGCCCTGTGCAAACCCAAAAAGACGATCGAAGCGACGATCGAGTTCTACGATGTGCCCGGCTGCTCACCGGAAGACGCCCATGGCCGCGAGGACTGGCGGAAATTCCTGCCGATCGCGCGGCAGGCGGAGCTGCTGGTGGTCGTGGTTCGCGATTTCGCAAATGATGCCGTGCCTGCGCACAAGGATCGCGTGGATGCCGCAGCCGACTTCACCGCGATGTGGGACGAACTCATCTTTGCCGATCTAGACACCGTGACCACACGGGTCGAAAAGCTCGAGGCATCCCTCAAAAAACCGACCAAGACGCACGACGCGGAAAAGCGCGAGCTTGCTTTGCTCTCGCGTTGCCGCGACGCGTTGGAGTCCGAAACGCCGCTTTCGTCCGTGCTTACGACCGATGACGAGCGCAAGCTGGTGTCGAGCTTCGCGTTCATGACGCAAAAGCCGATCGTGTGCGTGCGGAACGTCTCCGACGACGAGGCCGGCACAGCGGAGGGTCTGCCGGCGGACCACGTTGAGGCGAGCCTGGCGCTGAGTGCATCCATCGAAGCCGAGATCGCCCAACTCGAGCCGGAGGATCGCCAGCTCTTTCTCGACGACCTCGGCCTTGCGACGCCCGCCCGCGATCGGCTCATCCAGACTTGCTATACGGCCTGTGGGTTGATCTCGTTCCTGACTATGGGGCCGGACGAGTGTCGGGCGTGGACGATCCGTAAGGGCAGCACAGCCGTCGAGGCGGCGGGAAAGATCCACACCGATCTGGCGCACGGCTTCATCCGCGGGGAGACGGTCGCCTACGACGATCTCGTCGCTAATACGGACATGAAGGGCGCCAAAGCAGCCGGAAAGGTCCGCGCCGAAGGCCGGTCATACGTCGTCCAAGACGGTGACATCCTCAACATCCTCTCGAGCGCCTAGACGGCGGTTTCACCTCCAATCGTGCGAATCTACGATCGGCTTGACGAGCCGGCTGCCTGCGCTGCCGATACGATACGAAGGTGCGGTCGTCTCGGCCGGGCGAGCAGCGAGTCGGGTATTCCGCGGGGCTCAGGCGCATGACGGAACGGGAACCAGTCGGGCGTTGGCTGATGACGCTGATCGTCGTAGTAGCGGTCTGGGCATACCTCTTCTACTTCATCCGAAAGTGGGTCTTCTAGACCACTTCAACCTGAGCCGCGGGCTTCAGCCCGCGCGGAGTGCCACACGTAGCTCAGTGCGAAAGGTGCGAGAAGCACGGGTGGGCAAGCCACCCGTGGCACCCGTCTTTCGCCGTCAAAGTGTCTGCTGCATCACCGCGACTTGCCGAGTCGACTGAGCCCCGCATCGAGCAGCGCAGCCAGCAGGATCACAACACCGAGTACGACCTTCTGCCAAAAGTGTTGAACGTGTAGCAGGTTCAGGCTGTTGTTGAGTACGCCGATGATCAGCGCCCCGACCAGCGTGCCGGGTATCGTACCGCGCCCGCCAAAGAGGCTCGTCCCGCCGACGACGACGGCCGCGATCACGTTGAGCTCCCACATCTCGCCGATCTTCGGATCGGCCGCCATCAGCTTGGCGCTGTGCATCACGCCGACCAAGCCGCAAAGCCCGCCGGTCAGCACGTAGACCATCAGCTTCGTGCGCCGCACGGGTATGCCGGACAGGCGGGCCGCCTCTTCGTTGCTGCCGATGGCGATGACACTGCGGCCGAAGACGCTACGAGCGAGCAGAAGCCAGAAGACCGCGAAGCCGATGAGCATCACCAGCACGGGCACCGGCAGCGTCTTTCCGAGCAAACCCGGCAGGACGAAACCGCTCCCGAGCGTCGTAAGCTGTTCCGGGAGTCCTTCGTAGATTGGTTGCCCGGAACAGAAGATGAACCCGAGCCCCCGCGCGATGAGCATGCCACCGAGCGTGACGATGAACGGCGGCAGTGAGAACCGGGTGATGATCGTGCCCGAGGCGGTTCCGAAGCCCGCGCCGACCACCACACCCGCCAGCAGCCCGACGAGGATGCAGAGCGAAGCGGAGTCCGCGCCGATGCCCCGCATGGCGATCGCGGCCACCACACCCGTCATGGCGACGAGCGACCCGACGGACAAGTCGATCCCACCGGTCGTGATGATGAGCGTCATGCCGAACGCAATGAGCGCCTCGAACGAAATCTGTCGCGCGACGTTCACGAGGTTCTCTTTCCTGGCAAACACGCCGTCGGTGAGGATCGTGGCCACGATGACGAGAAGGGCGAGCACGATCGGCATGCGCAGACGCACGGCCCATGTCACGAAGCTCGAAGTCTCTGTACCGTACGGATTCGGTGCCGCGAGCCTAGGCTGAACTGGAGTGCCATCGGTCTTACGAGTCATTCGCGCAAACCTCTCCCGACGCCAACCGCATGATCTGCTCTTGCGTGGCCTGTCGCTGTCGATTGTCGAGGATACCGGTAATCGCGCCCTCGTGCATGACCGCGATCCGGTCGGACATGCCGATCACCTCCGGCAGTTCAGACGAGACCATGACGACCGCGACGCCTTCGCCCGCAAGGCGGTTGATCAGACTGTAGATTTCGTACTTGGCTCCCACGTCGATCCCGCGGGTCGGTTCGTCGAAGAGCACGATGCGATGAGGCCGATCCATCCAGCGAGCTAAGAGCACTTTCTGCTGATTCCCGCCGCTGAGCGTGTTGACCGTGGATTCGGTGCTGACCGCCTTGATGCGAAGTTCACGCATGAGATCGCTCGTTGCGCCCCGTTCACGCCGCGATGATAGTATGCCGGCGTCGGCGTACGCAGAGAGGTTGGCGAGTGTCGCGTTCTCCCTGACGCTACGTTGGAGCAACAGGCCTTCCTGCTTGCGGTCTTCCGGCAAACACGCGATCCCGGCTGCCATCGCTTGACGCGGGCTCTTGAACGGTCCGACCGCATCGCCCGCGCAGACTTTGCCGCTCGTGGCGCGGACGGCGCCGAAGATCGTCTTGAGCAGCGATGATCGCCCCGATCCCACCAAGCCCGTGACGCCGAGCACTTCGCCGGCGCGCACCGCAAAGCTCGCATTCCGAAAACGATGCCCCGCGGAAAGACGATCGACCGTTAGAAGAGCCTCACCGATTGGGCAGTCACGCGATGGAAACTCGTCGGTCAATTCCCGCCCGACCATCTCGGCGATCAGGCGGTTTCGGTCGACCTCGGCGATGGGGCGAGTGGAGATGTGCTCTCCATCGCGGAGCACCGTGACCAGGTCGGCCAAATCGAAGATCTCGTCGAGCCGATGCGAGATGTAGATGATCCCGACGCCGCGTGCGCGCAGATCGCGGACGAGCGTGAAGAGCGCTTCGAGTTCATGCGGCGTCAACACGGCCGACGGCTCGTCCAGGATGAGAATCCGCGCGTCGAGCGATAACGCGTGCGCGATCTCGACCATCTGCTGCCGCGCGACGGTCAGTTCACCCACGGGTGTCTTCGGCGGCAGGTCGATCCCGAGCGATGCCAGCAGCGACGTAGCACTGCGGTGGAGCTGGGAGAAGTCGATCAGTCGTGTCTTCGGAATCGTCGGCCAGCGCCCGAGGAAGATGTTCTCGGCCACCGACAGGTCGCGAACGAGGTTGAGCTCCTGATAGACCACCGCGATGCCGTGATGTTCGGCATCCCGGGCGCCGCTAATGTCCACATTTCGGCCGTCGATCTCGACGCAGCCCGCATCGAGCCGATGGGCACCGGCCAGAATCTTGATCAGCGTGCTCTTTCCCGCGCCGTTTTCGCCGACCAGCGCGTGGATCGTGCCGGCTTCGACCGTAAGGCTCACGTCATCGAGGGCAAGGACGCCGGGGAACGCCTTACGCACACAGACGCATCGAAGCAGCGGCGACGAAGGCACCATCCGTCAATCCGATTCCTTCGTGTACGCGCCGACGGCGACGGGGATGACCGACGGCGGCGGCTTGTTGTTGAGAAAACCGTGGATTGCGTTGATCGTGAGTTGTCCTATGAGCTTCGGCGTCTGGATTACGTCGCCGTAGATGGCGCCCGTCTCGATCTTCGCCCGCGCTTCGGGCGTGGCGTCATAGCCGACGATCTTGATCTTGCCGAGCTTGCCGGCCGCCTCGATCGCGGCGAGTGCGCCGAGGGCCGAATCGTCGTTGATGCCGAACACGCCGGTCAAGTCGGGATGGGACTGAAGGAGATCCTCCATGACCTTGACGGCCTTGTCTCGCTTACCTTGCGTCGACAACTCCGCGACGATCTCGATGCCCGGGTGGTCTTTCAGCCTCTCCTTGAAGCCCTCAACCCGGTCCGTGACGCTGGCCACTTCGGGGTGTGAGAGGATCACCACCTTGCCGGTACCGTCGAGTGCTTTGGCCAGCAACTCAGCGGCCTGGCGCCCGCCGGCGCGGTTGTCCGAGGCGATGTGGCTGACGACCTTTCCTCGCTTGGAGGTGCTGGCGATATCGGCCGTGAAGACGGGGATGCCCGCTTCGTTGGCCTGGACGATGCTTGCACCCACGCTTCTTGAATCGCACGGGCTCACGACAATTGCGCTTACCCGCTGGACGATGAACTCGTCGATCTGATTCGCCTGGCGCGTCGAGTCGAACTCGCCCGTGGAAATCAACAGTTCGTATCCGTGCTTGTCAGCCTCCTCTTGCAGACCCGTACGCAGGTCCTGGTAGAACGCGTGCTGCACGGTAAGTAGCGTGACGCCGATCGTCGTCTTGGCCTGAGCCTTGCCGGACGGCGCGGATGCGTCTTGAGCTTCTTTCTTGCATCCGAGAAGCGAGAGCAGGACGAGGCAGACAACGGGAAGAAGACTCCGCTTTGAGAATGTCATAGTTGTGGCACCAATTCCGAAGAGAATAAGGAGTAATGTCCTGGTGTTCCGTCGAATCCGATCCGACGGGTGGCATGGGCAAACTCGTTTGCCCGTGCTCGTTCGCTATCGAGAGGTCCCGGCAAGCTACTGCTTGCCCAAGCTATCCATCATCGATCGTATGGCGGAGCACGAGTCTCACTCGTCCGCCAGGATCAGATCGCCCCAAAGCGACGGATCCTTGCCGCCGCTGATGCCGCCGGTCCACTGCGTGGCGCCGGCGAAGCCGTCGCCGTCGTTGTCGTTGGCGACGTAAGTAAAGCCCAGCACGGTCCCAGGCGAAAGGCCGCGGACCGGCAGCACGGAAGAGGGTAAACGAACTTCGTATGTTGTCGAGGCCTCGCCCACGTGAATCGCGAACTCAGCGTCGCGAATGAGCCCCGTCCGCCCACCGGGCCCGGCGAGCCAGCACCAGACCATCGGACCGTCGGGCGTCTTTGCCGCGCCGAACTCGAAGTCCGTGTCCTGGTAGCCGAACGTGCTCGAGGGCTCCACCGACAGGCCCCACTGGATCGAGTCTCCCTGCCACATCGCCGCGCCCGAGTGCTTCTGGACGAACGTCTGATCAAACACCTCGAAAGCCAGCGCGAAGCCGCCGCTCCCATGGCGGACGGCCGTGCGCACCCGGCCACGATCGCCGGATGCCTCGGTGAACTCAGAGGGTGACCACTCATCAAAGCTGCCGTCCACCTCCACGTCCGGCTCCTTCGGCCTCGCGTGTTGGACCGGAACAACCGTCGCTGTTACATCCGTCCTTGCTCCGCCCGGACCGGAGCCGATCAGCCGCGCCTGACGCACCGAACCACCGGCGGACACGCCGAACCGCACATCGAGCCCGGCGCCGACCTCGTATGCCGTGTGCGTCCGCTCCAACTCGCGTACATCCCATCCTTCGGGGGCTTTGAGTAGGAGTTCCGTCTTCTCGTCGATCCCGCTGATGCTCTTGGCATTGAGCGTGACTTGTGCGGCCCGGCCCTCACGCAGGCGGAGGCGATCCACGCCGGCCTGCAAGTACACTGTGCCGGGATCGGTGGTAACAGCGATCGGCTCCCCGTACGCGATCTTGCCCGCGTAGGTGTAGCGCAACATGAGAAACGAATCCGCCACGCCGAACAGATACGCCTCGGCTTCCGCCTCGCCGCCGGCGGGAACCGTGATCGTGCTCCGCCACCAAGGCAGCGCAGGCCAGAGAATCTCAGGGCAGAGCCATGCCGCCTCACCCGTGATCGGCCCGTCCGTGTGGTTGATGAGCCTCACCATCGGCATCTGCCCCGCCTGCACCAGCGGCGTGACGTTCACGATCTCGATCGCGGGCTGGGTACCGCTACTGCCCCCGGGCTCCTCTTCAGGAACGACCCATACCCCAGCAAGCAGCGGCCATGGATAAGTGCTGTTCGCGGTGATCGTGATGACCGATCGACGCAGGTCGGAGCACGCCTTCCGTGCCACCTTCAGTTCAACCTCAGCGAACCCGCCGGCCGGCACCGATAGCTCGTCACGCTCTAGCGCCACATCGAGGCACGGCCCAGCGTCGATCGAAAGCTGGACACGAACCGAATCGCCGGGGTTGTTGTTGACGACACGTACCCGCGTCGTCGCCGCACCGTCGACAAGCCGAAGCTCACGCTGCTCCGGCGCGATGGACAGGATCCCGTTACCCGTAACACCCTCGCCGAGGTTCTCCAGCCAGTAGGCGCTCGACGAGTTCGCATCCGCGATCGGGTCGAGGTTGGAGCCGTCGGGCCGCGCCTGTCGGGGTGTCACATCACAAAGGATCGTCCTTGCATCGTGCGGCCCCATCTTGATCTTGATGACACCATCTTCGACCGGTAACGGTGCGAGACGCTCTTCCAGCAGATTGCTCGCAAAGGCCGTGCCGGCGAAGTGCCGAAGGCGTACGCCGGCCTCGACCGGTTCTCCGCCGCCGTTCCAAAGGCGAAGCGCGACCTGGCGCGGAGCCTCCAAGACTGCGTCGGCTCGCGGAATGCGCCAACGAGCTTCCGGAAACCCCGCCGGCTTCATCGCCATCAGAAGTACCTGAGGCCTATCGATTTCAACGAAGCTCGCGGAGGCGGGGAGCGTGTCGACGACCGCCGGCTTCTCGCCGGACGGCTCTATCTCTCCCTGGGCGAGAGGATGGTTGATCTCCTGGGCGATGCGAGAGAGCTTTGCCCGCCGATAGTCTCCGGCGTGCGGCACGATGCTATACATGAACTTGTGCGTGCCGTGCATCGTCTCGAAGGCCGAACCGTCCGGAAGGCGGCGTTGGGGCCTGTCGATCCAGACGCCGGCCGGCCAACCCGTCGAACTGCGAAGCAGGTTCAACCCCATCGTGCCGTCAGGGCTGACGTGAACGCTGACCGGCCCGCGGTTCACCAGCGCCACGCCGTAATCCTCCACGATCGTCGTCGATTCGATGACCGCGTCTTTCGCCGCGATTCGGATCGAACGCTCTTCGCCGAGTTGTCGGTGCAACCTGACAAGGGCGGCCGCGTTCGGCGCGATGATCATCAAGAGACCATGTTGATCCTCGACCACACTAAGCGTCGCAGGCGATCCGTCGACCTCACGCGGAGGCATGCCTGTCCCAGCGTGATCGGGAGGGCCGATCCAAACCCGGAAGTCAGGTACATTGGAATCGTGGGCGAGGTCGCCGTAACGCCGCTGGCCCGAGCTCGTGATCGTCGTTGTGAGGCCGCATTTGACGAGCGCCTCAGCCAGGCCATTGGCCCGCCGCTTCGTGTCGTCCGACGCGCCATCGGCATAAATGATCTCCCCGACGCCCAACGCTTGCCGGTGGATCACCGTCTCGCCGTCCACAACCTCGAGCGTGGCGGTCGTACCCAGATCGACCCATTGCCAGCATGTCTGGTCCAATGTCCACGGATCCTCGAGGGCGTCCACATCGCGAGCGAACGGGCGGCCGATGACCGCCGACGCCGTCTGAAACACAGGTCTCGCGCCTGGCAGATCAACCGGGAACTCGGCACGCAGCAGCTTGTTCGTGCCGCGCCAATTGATGATCGCGGTCTCGATGTCCAGGCTTACGCTGCCCGGTGACAGCGCGAATGTGACGAGCTTCGTGAATTCGTGGTATTCGGCCTCGATCGTGATGCGGTTCGGCTGGCCCGGTTCGATCAAGCGGGCCTTGGTCCCGGTCGAGCTTCGCCGTTTGCCGGTCGGGGCGAGGTGCCACGGCATCTCCCCCTGACCCGGCATGGTGGCGTATTCGTCGAGCAGTACGATGTCGTTGCCCGGGCCGCGCAGAATCTCACGCCCCGTGCGCTTGTCGACGATGCTCGCGATGGTGCCACCTTTGTCGAGATCGATGGCGACGACCAGATGTTCGTTTTCGAGCTTGTGGCCGGCGACAGTCGTGGAAGCTGCCGCCTTGTCCCCCGCGTCCACGCATACATATCCGACTGCGGGAACGTTGTGCCCGCCGCCCGTCTTGCGCGGCGACGCCAATGTGTTCCACACGGCTTGGCTGGGCTTGGCCGGTTCGGGCGGCGCGATGCGGCTCGTGAGATAAGACAGCGCTTCGTCTCGAATCTCCGACGCGATGCTCTGGGCGTCTCGATAGGAATAGAGCAAGTCGATGTAGACCTGGTCCGACATCGAACCGGTCACCGCGTCGTGGTGGGACGTGTAGAGCAGTTGCCGCCAAGCCCGGTCGATCCCGAGCGAAGGATAGGGCGCACCTTCCAGCGACGCGATGGTCGCCATGATCTCCGCGTCTCTAAGCGCGACCTCACACGCCCGGTTGGCCGTCTTTACGTCGGCGAACGACACGGGACAGCCGGTGTAGATCGGGTTCATATCCCGCGTGATCACGGGCACGACCAGGCTCCGGTCTTCGATTTCGGCGCGAACGGCACCGAAGAAGTCCGCGGGCGTGCTGATTTCGGCGCGAGGCGAGATGTACGTCTCGTTCCAGTGACGTACTACCTCGCCGAGATTCTCCAGCGGACGGATGAAGTCCATGTGTAGCGGGAGGAGCACGTGGTGCGTCAGCGCCGGCCGCTTGAGGTCCTCGAACATCTCTTCGACGATCGTCTCCCAGCGATGGCGATCGGGCGAAGCGCTGTTCGTGCCGGCCGCCAGCGCGCCGTAGGCGTAACCGTAATGCCCGCTCATATAATGCGTCAGGACGGATCGCCCATCCGGCGCCATCCAGAGAAACTCGCTCGGGAAGTTGACTTGGTCGCGCGGGGCGCCCCATTGGTGGAACGGGCCGCGGGCGAACGTCGCACCCGTGTGTCCGGCGCGGCTGAGGATGCTGGGAAACGAGGGATCGTGTCCGAAGACGTCGAGTTGCCACGCGATGTCGCCGCGGCCACCGAGTATCTCTCGTTGGAAGATGGCTCCGTAAATCGCGTTCCGTGCCGAAGCTTCCGCGGAGACGAGTGTCGTGGAAGGCTCGTTATAGGTGCCACCGACGATGTCGCATCGACCCTGCTTGATCCGTTCGAGCAACTCCGGTGCCTTCTGGGGCCGCGCTTCCAAGAGCGTCTTGAGGTAGGAAGACTCGTGCAGCGCGACCTTGTAGTCCGGGTCTTCGCGGCACTTGCGAAGATACTCATCGACGAGCGTGAGGCCCGGGCCGACCGAATCACCCATGCGGTAGCCCGTCTCGGTGTAATGGGCCTGTGTGTTCCACCACACCGGGTCGAAGTGGAATCCGGGGCTGAAGTGCATCGTCCAATCCGGATCGGGTCTCCAAACACGGACGGTCTTCGCGTCCGCTTTCGCGCCCCGCGTCACCGTGACGACGACCGTTTGCGAGTCGGCGCCGGTCGGCATGGGTAAGTGGACGCGATGCACCTGCCCGGCTTGCCAGTTCTTCGGTTCTGACTGAAACAACGTGTTGCCGCCCGTCGTCTCGACGCGAATCGAAGCCGGGCGGTCCGACGTGCCGGACGCCCGCAGGAGCAGCAACGCCATCGGGGGCGCGTCGACCGCGCTGGGCCGGCGTAGCAGCGATGTGGTCTCGATCTCCACCGGGAATGGTGACGCGTGGGCGGGAGAAGCGGCGATCAGCGCGGCGAGTGTACAGAGCATGGATCGGTTCATGCGGACACCTTACCGCAGACAGCCGCTACCGGTCAAAACGACGGGCGGTCAGGCGGTGTACCCCGGTCTTTCGGCTCGGTTTGGCCAACGAGGCGCAGTAGGTTACCGTGTGCTTGCGGTACTGACTTTCGCTATCGCGGGGGCGAGCCGCAGCCCCCGGCGCACGGATTGAGCGATCCCGATGAAGAACTCTGTGACAACGATCACGCTGATTTCGTTCGCCCTGACTCCCGTCGTACTTCTCGGCGAGGCTGTCGCGGGCGCTACGACTAAAGAACAGGCCCCGACGCCGATCGTCTGCAAGGAGGCGCTCGCTATCTCTCCGATCGGACGTGCTCGGAGGACCCAGTTCCCGGTAGATCACGCCCGTGCGGGATTGCTGGCCTCTGATACGAAGCAGCCCGTCGCCGGCGGGAAGTTCGCCATGGCGGACGGCACCACACGTGACTGGCAGCGCGTGACGGCCGCCGAAGACGGCAAACTGCGCGACGACGCGCTACGGGATGCTTACGTCTCCTGGACCGTCGACGTGGCCGAGCCGACGGTCATGGTGCTTGAAGCGGTCGGCCACAGCATGGTGTACGTGAACCGTGAACCACGCGCCGGCGATCCATACAAAACGGGCTACGTGCGACTCCCCGTGAGTTTGCACGCCGGCCGAAACGAGTTCATCTTTCGATGCGTACGCGGCGATCTCTCCGCCCGGCTCGTGCCGGTGGAGGGCCCCGTGCAGTTCAACCTCGGCGACCCGACTCTTCCCGATGTGCTGGCGGGCGACACGCGTGCCCTTCACGGCGGCGTGATTCTGCTGAACACGACGGCCGCTCCGCTGACCGGCCTGACACTCGAGGCCCGGTTGGCGGGTGGAGAGAAGACGACCACGAAGCTGCCGGCACTGCTTCCGTGCAGCATCCGGAAGATGCCCTTCAATTTCAAGCCGGTGGCGGTTACCGAACCGGCAGAACTTGAACTCTCGCTGACGGTGGCCGGCAAGACGCCGGACGGACGCGACATCACGAAGAATGCGTCGCTGAAGGTCCGAAGCAGAACGCCGGATCAAGTCCACAAGCGTACGTTCGTCAGCAACATTGACGGCAGCGTTCAGTATTACGCGGTCAACCCCGCGAAGTCGCACGCGAAACACGGGCGACCGCCGGCACTCGTCCTCTCGCTGCACGGTGCGAGTGTCGAAGCGCTTGGCCAGGCTCAGTCGTACTACGGCAAGAGCTGGGCGCATATCGTGGCGCCGACCAATCGCCGACCTTTCGGCTTCGATTGGGAGGACTGGGGGCGGTTGGATGCAATCGACGTGTTGGAGCTTGCCCAGCGCGAGCTGCGCACCGATTCCGCGCGCACCTACCTGACGGGACATTCGATGGGTGGGCACGGCACCTGGCACCTCGGCGCCACGTTCCCCGATCGCTTCGCCGCCATCGGACCGAGCGCCGGGTGGATCAGCTTCTGGTCATACGCCGGGGCTGAGCGAGCCGAAGGCGACTCCGGTGCGTCGGACATCCTGCGTCGATGCGGCTCACCGAGTGATACGTTGGCTCTCAAACAGAACTTCGCCCAGCAAGCCGTGTACGTCCTGCACGGCGACGCTGACGACAACGTGCCCGTCGATCAGGCTCGAAAGATGAAGGACGAGTTGTCCGCGTTCCATCGTGACTTCGACTACCACGAGCAACCGGGCGCCGGGCATTGGTGGGACGCCTCCGATGAACCCGGCGCGGACTGCGTCGACTGGGAGCCGATGTTCCGCATGTTCTCTCGCCGCGTGATTCCCGATACCCGGCAGGTTCGCTCGATCGACTTCACGACTGCGAACCCCGAGGTTTCGTGCCGGTCCCACTGGGCGACGATTGAAGCGCAACAGAAGTTTCTTGCGCCCAGTCGGGTTCAGTTACGTTATGATCCGGGCAAGCAGCGCGTCGTCGGAACAACCGACAACGTGGCAAGGCTCGTCCTGGACACGGGGACGTTTTCGGCCGCGCCATCCATGACCATCGAACTGGATGGCGGGAAGCTGGAAGGCGTGGCGTTGAAGGCGGGCGCTGGGAAGCTAGTACTCGGCCGACCCGTCGACGGGGCATGGCGCGTGATCCCGCCTGCGCCCAAGTCGCAGAAGGGGCCGCATCGCTGCGGTCCGTTCAAGCAGGCATTCAATCATCGGGCGGTGCTCGTCTATGGTACGAAAGGCTCCGACGAGGAGAATGCGTGGGCCTTCGCGAAGGCACGCTATGACGCAGAGACATTCTGGTATCGCGGGAATGGCTCGCTGGACGTGATCCCTGATCACGCGTTCGATGCCACTGCGGACGTGGATCGTAACGTGGTTCTTTACGGAAACGCCGACACCAACGCCGCTTGGACAC
Organism: Phycisphaerae bacterium; assembly: GCA_029260055.1. Classification (GTDB taxonomy): domain Bacteria; phylum Planctomycetota; class Phycisphaerae; order UBA1845; family UBA1845; genus JADFOB01. The sequence continues at coordinate 2,027 of JAJDDX010000003.1, read as the reverse complement.
TCCTACTTGCGGGTAGCTCGGTGATCGTCCGATCCGGGCGCGTAGAGGCCGGGACTCGTACGCTCCTCGGTGACGATCTGGCTTGTTTGTTTTTACAACCACGCCGTAAAAGTGACGTGGCCTCAGTCGGAGTCGTGAGCGGCACTGGCGTGGCCGGAATGCGTCTGACCGACCGCCTGCCCTATTTCGTGTCCGGTGTGGCTTATCCGGATTTTACCTCATTTCGGACGTCAAACGGGGGAGGTGGTGGTAACGAGGTTCTCCTAGTTGGGTTCTTCGGCCCCGATTGGGGCGTCGAAACGGGGCAGTTCGATTCCCCTGCGGCTGATGACTGATCACGCTGCGATGCCGGCCGAATACCACCTCTCTGAATTTTCTCAAGCTACCCACACAGTTCGTCCAATAAAGCAGTAACGGTTTCGGTGCCAGAGGTTGACACGCGCGGCCGGCGGCGGCGTTATCGGTCCGGATCCGGCGCCGCCGAAGCGAATACGGTCGAAACGAAGTCGACCTGCTGGACGCCCATTCCGGGGCGAGTGTGCTTTACATCCGCGGTTCGTGTGCTATTCTTCGTTAACCGCGTTGAATGCAACGGTCTGAGGAGAGTCAATGATCGAAGAACAGCCTACGGTCTACCTGGTCGACGACGATCCTGATATGCGCAATCTGATTCACGCGCTGCTGTCGTCGGTCGAGATTCAGGTCTGCAGTTTCGCGTCCGCGGTTGAGTTTCTCGATGGCTTCGACACCGACGCCATGGGATGCCTTCTGCTTGATGTGCGACTGCCGGGCATGAGCGGACTCGATCTGCAAGATGAGTTACGCGCGCGCGGCGTTGATCTACCCGTGATCATGATCACCGGCTATGGCGATGTGGCGATGGCCGTGCGCGCCATGAAGAACGGCGCCGTCGACTTCATCGAGAAACCTTTCAAAGGCCAGGTGCTGATCGATCGGATCCAGGAGGCCATCCGGTGCAGTATGGACTCCCGTGCGGTTCGTAAGAGCCGCGAGGACGTTCAGTCGCAGCTTGCGAAGCTGACGCGCCGTGAGCGCCAGGTCGTCGACATGATCGTCAACGGGATGTCCAGCAAGCAGATTGCCGCCGAGTTCAAGGTCACTACGCAAGCGGTCGACGCGCATCGCGCGCGGGCGATGCGGAAGCTGAACACCAAGAGCGTCGCCACGCTCGCAAAGCTCGTGTTGCTGGCGGAATGCCCGGACCGGAAGTGTACCGATATGGTAGAAGGCAACATGAACGTGGCTTGATGAAATCGCCCCGGTGTCGTAGGGCGGCCGATTCCCCACCGAACCTCATTTGCCACGTCGCCGGTTACCCCGACGCGCATCGTACGCGGTGTCATGCTGTGGCACCGTCGTGCCCGCGTGTCAGGGCGCGGCGACGTTCGTCCCCGCCTGGACGATCGCGGCCTCTGACGTCAAGATCACGGTAGTCCCCACCGGCGGCGGTACGAACGGGGCGAACCCGGGGTAGCGCCAACAAAGCCAGCGCAGCGACGCATCCTCGAGCGAGACATCGAACATAAACGCCGCTGCCGCCGGCCGGCCGTCGCTCGTCAACTCGAGCACTTCGACCGTCATCCCGGTCACTTCCACACGCTGTCCTGCCGACATGGGATGGTTCAGGTTCCGCGCCAAGCGATCCGCTACCAGACGCATGAAGCCCTGGGCCGGGCGGATGACGAGCGTTCGGTCGTCCGCGCGGCTGACGGTGACGCCGCCCGGCTGCGAGGGCGCCAGGACGCGCATGTGGGCCGGGACGGATAGGCCGGCAAGGGCTCGCCGTTCCGGCAGGTAGGACGCGAGGATCGGCATCGGCGCCGTGACGACAACCAGACTCTGGCCTTCGATCGCGGCGTCTTCGGGAAGCTGCACCTGGATCATCTCGGCAAGGCTCTTCGGGCCGATCGGCATCGCGGAGCGGAGGGCGAGGCCGATCGGAGCGATCACGAGATGGATCGCCACCAGCAAGCCCGCGAAGGCGCGATGCCAACACCCGAACCGGG
>JAJDDX010000200.1 GCA_029260055.1 Phycisphaerae bacterium | reverse complement strand
GGCGGGTACTTTATGCAATTCAGTCGTAGCCAAAATAAATTTGACATGATCTGGCGGTTCTTCAAGCGTCTTCAACAGGGCATTAAACGCACCCGTTCTCAACATGTGAACCTCATCGATGATATACACCTTGAATCGTGACCGTGCAGGTCGAAATGTCGCGTTGCTGCGTAATTCGCGTATGTTATCAACACCCGTGTTGCTGGCTGCATCGATTTCGATGACGTCGATATCTTCACCTTCAGCAATGGAAATGCACGATTCACACGTACAACACGGTGCGGGTGTAGGATCATCAACGGAGAGGCAATTGAGGGCTTTGGCCAATATGCGTGCCGTCGATGTTTTGCCGACACCGCGCGTGCCGGTAAACAAATAGCCATGATGCACGCGTTTCGTGGCGACCGCATTTTTCAATGTGGTCGCGATGGCGTTTTGGCCCACCAGGTCTTCGATCGTGGCGCTGCGATATTTTCGAGCCAGCACCTGATACGACTCGGATCATCCTCCAAAAGACGATACGACCTACATGGCGACAATGAGACATCTTGACATGAGACACGACAAGCACATCAGTCGGCATGATCCGTCGATTTGCATGGGTTATGCGGCATACTTCATCAATTTCAGACATGCAACGCAAAGTCGATATACAGCGTTACCGCGTTACATTGAAGGTGGTTGTTGACGACCAGGTTGACCACGGCACCTGAATAACGTCGATGGGATGCTCTGTTTCCAGCCTGACCCGTTGTCGCCGACACCCACTGCATGGGACCTGGCCGTCAACAACCACCGTCGATCAGGATCATACTCGAACTCACAAATTGATCAAATGCATTTCATGATCCAGATGGCAACAAAATCAGCGAATACCAACCATATAATGTCACACACCAACAGCACTAAAGTGCACAATAAGTTGATGTTGAATAGATTCATGTGATATCAATGATTTATCCCACAATATGAGTTGATCAATCATAATGATACTGATAGAACATTTGCGTTGATTTAATAACACTGATATCCAGATTTTCTGCATTCGTGGTTGAGTCATTGAGTTAATATTTAAAGGTTAAGCTTATGAAAAGAACATGGCGAAACAACATGCGGTCAAAAGCTGCAGGATTGATATTTAGCGGATTCACGATTTTTCAGCTGAGTGGTTGCAATTTTGGTGAGGTAACGACATCCGTCACATTGAGCGGTGAAGAACTGATCATCACGTTGATCCGTTCCGCCATTTTGAACCCCATCGATGTATTGGTCACCAATGCCGTCAACGATGCATTCGGTAACGGTGCTGAGTAAGGCAATCTGTTATGATGCTGCATAAGCATGTAACGTAAAATGATTACGGTATGATCTAAATGCTTCAGAGACGAAGGTATTATCAGACTTAACCCCTGATTGTACCGAATCTTATATGCCGTGCGTCAATCATGTAGCGTGCAACGTAACGTGCAACTGTGTCATGATCTGCACGATACGGTGACACGCGGTGCCTTGGAGTCATGTATTTCGTTGACATGATACTTTTCGAAGATCCATTGCACGTATCGTGCGTATTATGGATCAATACAATTCAATGAATATGAATGATATGAGCCGATCTCAATTTAGAATATTTTCCCCTTTGGTCATTATGGTATGTGTTACCCTCCAATCGCGTTTGTGTTTGGCCGATGCTGTAACCACATCTGATGGTAGCCGCTTTGTCGGCACAATCGTGCAGATGGCGGACGGGTCGCTGACCATAGAAACATCCATTGCCGGCACATTAATCATAGATGCGTCCATGATCACATCCATCGAAACAGAAGAGTCGATCAACGTGGCATTCGATTCAGGGGATCAGCTCGTAGGTTCATTATCCAGCAGCGAGGCACAAGATGCATCCACCATCGAAACCGCGCTTGGATCATTATCCGTTGAGCCTACCAGAATCACATCAATGTGGCGCGTGGGTCAGGAAAGCCCTGAAATGCTCGCGATTCGCGCTGAAACGAACAAACAGATCGAAGCACTCAAACCCAAATGGACCGCCACTTTGGAAGCGGGGGGGGTATTCAAAGATGGCAACACCGACCGCCTTGATGGACGTGGTCGATTTGATGTCGAGAGAAAAACCAATGAAGACTTATTGAAATTTTTCTTAGCCGCCGAATACAGCGAACAAAGTAAAGTAAGAACCACCAATGAATATCGTGGCGGTGTATTGTATGAAAATCAAATTAACAAAAAATGGTATTGGTACACCCGACTCGAGCTTGAATTCGACGAATTTGAAAACCTGGATCTGCGATCAACTGCCGCGGCTGGTGTAGGCTACTATTGGCTGCGTAAACCGGACCATGAACTGAAAAACCGTATGGGCCTCGGATACCGTCATGAGTCCTTTACAAATGGCATGACCCGCAACGAAGCCGTGATAGATCTCGGTGTCGATTATCGCATCGATGTCGCGCCATGGTTGCGGTTTACTCATTCTGGAACGTATAGTCCGGATTTTGAAGACACCGACAACTACCGCCTGGATTTCGATACCGCCGCCGTATTACCATTTCAAAACGACGCACTGAAGCTCAAAATCGGGATGCGGAACGAATACAACTCACGCCCATCATCCGGACTGGATCGATTGGACAATATATATTACGCAAATCTGTTGATCGAGTTGGTGCAACAATAGCAAACCGCATTCATGGGCGTGTTGCCGTGCGTTTCAGTTGTGTATCACTTCTGCTACATGTCCTTGATCGATCCATGAAGCA
>JAJDDX010000199.1 GCA_029260055.1 Phycisphaerae bacterium | reverse complement strand
TTGCCAAGGGGGGATTGAGGGGGGTCTGTTTTCGAAAGTCTCAACTCCGCTACTCGTTCGATCTCTTGAAGCACGCCGTCGATGTTGTCATAGACATCGTCGTTCGTGCATCGTACGAATCGAATCCCGAAGGACTCGATGAACGTTTGCCGCTTGGCATCGCGGCGTTCGGCGCCGTCGCTGAAGTGGCTGTCGCCATCCACTTCGACCGCTAATCGGGCGGCCGGGCAGTAGAAGTCGACGATGTAGCGGTTGACTCCGTACTGGCGCCGGAACTTCAGGCCGGCGAGCTGTCGACCTCTCAACTTCGCCCAAAGCAGCACCTCGGCACGCGGCAAGTTGCGCCTCAGATGTCGCCGTGTGTTCGTTTGTGATGACTTGTTGAAAGCACGAGTCATCGTGACGAACTCCTTCGTTCAACCTCCCCCGACCCCTCCTTTGTAAGGAGGGGAGCCTACCTCCCCCAGCCCCTCCTTGGTAAGGAGGGGAGCTTCGGGCGCGTGCCCGCGCTAGGTCGCGGTCCGCTACGTCTGGTTTGCCCAGCGGGCCCTACGTCTGGTCCGCACAGCGGACCCTACTTTGTCTTTTCGCCTTTGCCCTTGAGCGAGTCGAGTTCGGCGCGGAGGCCGGCTAGTTTGTCGAGTTCCTTCTGGTGTTCGGCCTCTGCTTCGGCGTCGATGAGGCGGTCGATCTCCTCGTCGCTGATGACCTCGGCGGAGCTGCTCATCTCGGCGTCCTGGGCGGCTACGTCCTCGATGGTCTCGAGGAACATGTCCATCCGCTCTTCCATGGTCTGGGACTGGACCATGGCCTTCTCCCAGTCGGCCTGCGTCTTCACCAGGTCCGTCTCGCCGAAGAGCTTGCCTATCTCGGTGGCCATCAGGCCCATCGCGCCGGCGAAGTCGGCTGACGCCTCGGCCTGTCGTTTGATGATCAGCGCGTTTTTCACTGACAGAAGTTGCCGTTCGAGCATCTTGCGGATGGTGGCGGTCTTCTTGAGCGAGTTGCGGATGAATGCGTATTGGTTGTTGTCGCCGATCTTCTTGGCGTGCTGGGCGTTCTTGATGAAATCGTCCTGGAACTTGCCCTGCTCGCGAATCGCCTTCTCGATTCGCCGGATGCCCTGGCGGATTTTGATGTCGCGTTCGATGCGACGTTCTTCGGGTGACTTGAAGAGTCCCATGTTGTGGTGCTTTCTTTGAAGAAGCTATCAGCTATCAGCCGTCAGCTCTCAGCCTTCCGGTCTTCGTTGTTCCGTGTTCAGGGCGACGCAATCGACTTTTTCTCAAACGCCTATCGGCAATCTCAATAGTATTCGCGCTGCGGGATCAGTAGCCAGAGGATCAGGTAGACGAGTATGCCCGGAAACGCGACTGAGAAGATCGAGAGCAATACGTAGCCGACGCGCACGGTGGTGGCGTCGAGGCCGAAGTACTCGGCGAGGCCGCCGCAGACGCCGGCTATCTGGCGGTTGGCCATGCTTCTTCGCAATGGTGCTGGGTTGTTGGGCATAATAAGAAGCTCTCAGCTATCAGCCTTCAGTATTCAGCGTTCCTTCGGCGATCGCTACTGTTCCGGAGCTGCGTGTTTTTCTCGCACGCTGCGATCCGCTTCGTCGAAGGCCTCGGCTGAGTCGGTGATGGCTCCCGTGTCCATCTTGTCCCATATGTCCAGGACGGTACTGCCGGCCTCGCTGAGGGCACTGGCTCCCTCGTCGGCGGCTGCTCCTATCTTCAGGATTTCGTCCAGGCGTTCCTGGTAGATCTCGGTCCTGACCGCGTCCGACTCGATCAGCTTGCTGAGCTTGAACATGTCGGCTTCGCTGACGAGCCCGAGCTTGCTCGAGCGTCCCGCGCGGTCGGCGTTTTCGCGCAGCATGCGCAGCCGCGAGACGGTCAGCATCTCCTTGCTGCGGATGTTGAGCTGTCTTGCGAGCATGAGTTGCTCGGTGGTCTTGAGCTCGAACTCCTGAGCCATGACCTTGCGCACTTCGGGCGTTTTCTCGCCGGCACCTTTCTCGAACAGCTCTTGCTTGTCCCTGGCGATCTTGGTGACTTTTTTGAGAAGCTGCGTGCGTTCTTTTTCCAGCAGCAACTCCTGACGGCGCAGCTCGGACCGCGTCATCTGCGACAGGGACTTCTTGCGTTTTGTGAGCCATTCCAGGAAAGCCAGGTGCATACGCATCTCCGTTAGGTCTACGCACAGACGCTTGCGCGGTGGCGCTCGGCGAGGCTACGTCGGTTCCGCGTCGGCTCCGCGGCTCTTTTGATCACCTTCTGTTGCGCCGGATGCGGGCTCATCGAACGCGGGCGGCGCAGCCTCGGCGGCGCGTGCGTCCTCGCGCTGAGTCGCTCCGCTGTCCGCCACCGTTTCGGTCGCGGATGGCGCTTCCTCGGGTGCGTCGAACTCCGCGAGGATCGCGAGTTCGTCGTCGCTCGCGAGGGTCTCCTCCAGGCCTGTCTCGAGGCTGGAGACGAGGTCCGAGTCCGCCTTGAGCGTTTCGAGCATTTCTTCCGCCTTGACGGCGTGCTCGGTCAGTTGTTCGGTGTCGGGCAGTTGCGCCGCCTCGCCCTGTCTGATGAGCGTGAGGTTGTGGATATCCGTGCTGATGATATCCATCTGCTTGTTGAGCATGGCGGCTGTCGTGTTTTGCCGCGAGATGTCCTTCCGCATTTGGGCAAGTTGGGCGGCCAGGCGTCGCTTGGGGACGGACGACGTGGCTGCCTTTCCCTGGGCGAGCAACTCGGCCTCCTTCTTTTCCAGCTTTCCGATGTCTTCGTAGATGCGGTCTCGTCGTTGTGCGAGCGTCGCCCGGCGTTCAGCGAGGAGATTGATCTTCTCGGCTTCGTCACCTTCGGTGGAAAACAGTTGCTTAATACGTTCGATGACGTTCATCGATGATCTCTCCCGGCGCAGCACCGGCGCCCCGCGGAACAACAACATTTCGCCGCCTTTTTTGGCGACGCGCAGCTCGGGGTCGGATGTGTCCAACGTCTCGAAGCAGCGCCTGACCAGGTGCTCGGGCAGGTTCACTTTCCCCGCCACGCTCGATGCCGTCAAACTTCCGGTGAGCAGATCGGCACTTCGCTCTTCCACGTACTCTCGCACGCGGTCGATTTTCGCCTTGGAGCCTTCGGGATCGAAGAGCTTGAGCAGTTCGGGATCTACGCCCTCACCGGTGGCGATCATCTTCCAGCCGCCGTGTCCGTCGGGCTCGGCGAGCACGACTGTGGCGTTGGGCATATCCAGACGAGCGGTCCGAGCCTCCTCGGTGAAGCCGCTGGGGCTGCACACGCCGATGACGTGCATGACTTTCTTGCTTCCGGCCAGGCGACGCACGTGGTCCATCAGTTCGCCCAGTTCGATCGGCGGTGCTTCGCCGTCGGCGCCCGAAGCGTAGTGTTCGAGCGGCGTCAGGACCGACGCGATGGCCACGCCCGTGCGGCGCTTCCAGAAGAGGAAGGCCCGTTCAAAGCCGTGGACGGCCACGCGGCGGTTGCCCGGAAGCGACTTGAGCGCCTCACGGTCATACCGGCGATGCGTCGCCATCAGGCCCTTGAGGCGCTCGACTTCGTCGGCTTCGGATCGCTGCCAGCTCGAGCCGCGGAAGAGTTTACCCTTGGCAGCTTCGAAGTTCGCCTCGACGCCTGCGAGGAACTCGGCCTCGTCTTTGAGCACGTTTTGAGTGTCGGTTGTCATGGCTTTCTACAGCTTGTCACGAGGCGGCGCATCCATCAAGAGCGCACCGCACTGACTGCAATACACGGCATCTCGATACTCGGCCGAGCGACATTGCGGTTGGGGACAAATCCGCACGCGCGTGGTCGGCACTCCGCTGGTCGCCTGATGTCGCGTTGTCGGTCGACACACTGACCAAATCACTCTCCCGATGGTTCCGATCACTCGCGCGATCGCGTAGAGGACGCCGAAGATGACGGTCGCACAGCCGAGCACGAGGACAAGGAGCATGACGCCGATGTCGATGTGCATGGCGCGTCCTCCGGCGTCATCCGTTTAGGACCTGCAGGTCCGCTCCACAAAAGACACAGAATTTGTCGCGCAAGTGCACGAACGCGTGGCACTCCTGATTGGGGCAACGCGGGACCGAAGCGACGAGCTGCCGCCCGCATTTGATGCAGAACTGGTCGTCTCGGTGGACCGGGGTCCGGCATCCCGGGCAACTGAGGCCGCCGTCGACCTGCGGCCATTGGACCGGTGCCGGGGGCGGTTCGGGGGCGGCGGTCGTCGGTTCCGGGCGGAGCGCGTCGAGCATCTCACGAGCTGATCCGTACCGTCGTTCCCAACGCGTGTAGGAGCGCCGGAAAACCTCGTCGAGTTCACGTGGAATCTCCGTGCGAAGCGTGCTCGGCAGGTCGGTGCCCTGCGGTCTTTCACCGACGAGCATTTCGAAGAGGATGATGCCACAGGCGTAGAGGTCGCTTCGCCCGTCGACGTTGCGGCCGTCTTTCTGCTCGGGCGACATATAGGCGAGCGTGCCGGCGATGCTGCGGCCGTCGCCCGTTGTGAGGCTTCCGCTCTGCATGAGCGAGGCGGTGGTCACGCCGCCGGCGTGGCCGAGCCCGAAGTCGGTCACTCTGATCGCTCGCTCGGTGATCGACGCCAGCTTTGCCAGCGGATGGTTGAGCAGGAGGTTGGCCGGTTTGACGTCGCGATGGACGAGTCCTCCGTCGTGGGCGGCCTGCAGGGCTTGAAGTATGCCGCGCATGATCGTGACCGCGGCGGCGACCGGGAATTCCCGCTTGTACTCGTCAATCGCCTCGCGCAGCGACGGTCCCTCGACGTATTCCATGACGAGGTAAGGCGGATCCGCATAGGGGTCGAGATCGATGGCTCGGACGATATTCGGGTGCCTGAGGCCGTGGATGGCCACGCCTTCTCGTTGCAGGTTGCGTACGAAGTCGGGGTCGGTCGGCACCTTGATGGCCACCATGTCGTCAAACATGTGGTGGCGCGCGCGCCAGACCTCCCCGAAGCTGCCGATGCCCAGTGGCTCATCGAGCAGGTAGTTGCTGATTCGGTCACCTTTTGCGAGCTTAGCCATGATCCGTCCTTTTAGTCGACTGCCTTTTACAGTCCGCCCTCGGCTCGCTCCGCCTGATACTCGCAGACCTTGAAATTATAAACTCCCGCCGAGAGGAAACCAAGCAGCACCACCGCCCAGGCTAGGGTTCCGTGCCCGCTCACGCCGCCCATCAAGTAGACCGCTACGAGAACGTCCACGAGTGAGTAGCCGGCGAGCATGAGAGCGGCGGCTGCGTTCGAGTCCCTGGATACTACCCACGGCGTGACGAAAAAGGTCGCCCAGGGAAGGACAAGTACAATGCCGATCCAGACGGCGGCCCACTTGACGGCGTTCCAGATCGAAACCAGGTCGTCGGGGTTGTTCCAGAAGTAGATGCCGGCCAGTCCGCCGGATACGACCAGAATGGCCGTGATGACCTTGCCGCCGATGTATTGTCCGAGTGTCGTGAACATGTCGGATCGATCCCGTCATCGCGCGATGGTCCGTCGCTAGACGGTGCCGATCGCAAAACCATTGAGGCTCCACTCAACTCTAACGCGCTAAGGGAGGCACGGCGATTACAAACCCAGCCGCTAACTGTAATTCGGGCGCCAACGACAATTATCAACGACTTTACGCGGAGAGGAAAGCTAGGCGGAGGCTGGGCGGGGGGCGTTGCCGGCGACGACGATGTGGTTCTTGCCCATTTCCTTGGCTTGGTACATGGCGCGGTCGGCCCCGCGAATGAGCGCTTCGGCATCGGCGGCGTCGACGGATCGGACGCTGGCGATGCCGACGCTAAGCGTGGCCTTGATTCCGGGCAGGTCGCCGTTCAGGGTGCGGGCAAAGGCTTCCTTGATCCGTTCGGCGAGCACCTGGGCGCTGGAGCTGTCGGTTTGGGGAAGTAGGGCGATGAACTCATCTCCGCCGTATCGGGCGGCGACATCAGCGGTGCGGAGTTGTCCGGTGATGGTCTCGGCGATCATGATCAAGAGGCGGTCTCCGGTTTGGTGTCCAAACTGGTCATTGACCGCCTTGAAGTCATCGGCATCGAGCATGATGCACGACACGTCGTGGTTGTAGCGCTGTGCTTCGGAGAAGCTTCGTTCGAGCATCTCGGCGAAGTGCCTTCGATTGTATACGCCGGTCAACGGATCTCGTGCGGCGAGTTCGCGCAGTTGCTCGGTCCGGGCAGCGACGCGTCGTTCCAGCTCGGAGTTCAGGCGCACGATGCGTTCATGGGTCTGCTGATGTTGGTCCGCCATCCGATTGAAGGCGCTGGAGAGCTGACCTATTTCATCGTGCCGGCGGACGGCGCTGCGCACATCCAAGCGACCACGCGAGAACTGGAGCATCATGTCCGCCAGCGCCTCGAGTGGCGATATGATGCGTCTGACCACGAGGAACGCCAGTACAATCGCGATGGACGTAACCAGGGTCCCCACGCCGACGACCAGGTCGAGCTTGCTGGACATGACCTGTTGCCATCGGTCGGCGCCCTTGCCGGCCCACACGTAGCCGAGCAACTCGCGTTCCTTGGATTCCACGCCGGCCGCCTTCGTCGGGGCGGTTTGGACCGGGTAGGCTACGTCCAAATACAACGAACCGTCGCCGGTGGCGCTCTTGTGCATGAGCGGCGTGCCCAGCGCGGCGAGGCTGATCGGCCCGAAGTGCCGCGCGTGTGACAACGGTGGCCCCGACCGCGCCCGCGCGGCGGCCAACTCAATGCCATCTACGTCCGTGAAGACCACATACAGTAGTGGCGCGCCGTTGGCCACATCGCGCGCAAGTTGCTTCATAGCGTCGAAGTCACCGCTCGCCCAGGGCGTAGCCGCGTTCTTGGCCACCATGGCGGCGGTCTGCTGCAACTGGTCACGATCGTGCTGTCGGACCAGGTCGAAGCCGGAGCGCAGGAAGTAACCGGAGACCCCACCCGCCACGCAAAGCGTCAGTGCAACTACGAGCACGGTGGCGCGCAGTTGCAGGCTAGACATGGCTGGCACGAGCCGTCGTCCGTCTACTTCCGAGGCGATCTCGATCGATGTGTAGGTGCTTCCTTCTGCCATTGACCCTTCCGTTCGCAGGGTAATCCCTTGGTCGCCGTGAGTGCGCATATTGGCTCAGACAATACGGAGCACTCACTAAGCGTATCGGACTCGCTTCGCGGGCACTCAAGCCTGGGAGAACAAACGTTTCGGTTTGGGATAACAGCCGTCAGCGCGCTTCGAGGGGCGGGTTTGGTGCGGCTCGAGCCGCCGGCATGGTCCTATAACGCGTTCGGCGCGGCTCGGCGGTGTGCGGAACGGTCGCTCGGCGGATCGGGCATTCTGCCGCCGTCAGGCGGTCGCGTGGGGTGCGTCGGCCGGCTTGTCTTGTGTCTGTCGGGCACGCTCGCGGAGCGTGTCGAGGGCTTCGCGGACCTCTGTGGCCATCCGGGCGTTCGGGAACTCCTCGACGAGTTCCAGCCCGGCCGAGAGGGCATCCTCCCACCGCTTCTCGGTCACGGCGAATCGGAACTTCACGCCGAGTTGAAGGAGCTTCTCCTTGAAGACATCCCGGGCGGCTGTCTGAAGTGACTCGGCCTCGGCCGGGGAGAGGTATTCATCCAGCTCTTTGAGGATGTCGATCGCGTTGTCGACGTCGCTGCGCCGAACGGCCTCGTCCCAAGACTCAAGCAACGACTGCTTGTGGTGCTGGCGCAGCGCCTTCTTGCGCTCGGCCAGGCTGAGCACGCGCGTGTCGTCGGGCAGAGCCTGAAGCAGGCGGTCGATTTCAGCCTGCGCTCGATCCCATTGGTGGGCCTTGAAGTATTCCTCGATGACGCTGATCGCCTGGTTCAGCTTGGCCTGGATGTTGGCGCTGCGCGCTTCGTCCAGGTCTTCCCGCAGGGCGTCGGCCTCCTGCTTGTAGCCGAAGCGGGTCTCGATTTCGTCGGCGAGGCGAAGGGCGGCCTCCCATTTTTCGAGGCGGAAGTCTTCCTGGATTGCGTTGCGAAACGCGTCCATCTCCTGCTCGCGATGAGCGAGGGACTTGGCTGCGTCGGAGATGCGCGTGTTCTCGGCGACGGTGTCGAGCGTTTTCGACCAGGTGCCGATGCGGTCGTGAACGTCGCGAAGCTCGCCGAGCTGCCGATTGAGTGTCGATTCCATCTTCAGAAGAATGGGCATGATGGTCATCAGGGCGACAGCCAGGAACATCGCGAGGCAGCCGACGACGATCATCCAGGTGTTGGCTGAAGAGCCCATGCCGGCCAGGCCCAGGGCGATCAGGACGAAGGAGCCGATGAGGGCGAAAACGCAGGCCGTGTTGTGGAGCCAGCGGAGCTGGGAGAATCGACCGGGTGGAGATGCCATGATCCGCTCCTAAGCTTTAGCCACTTCGGCGAGCCGGGCAGTACGTGCCGAGACCGGCAACCGGGCTCATTGAATCCTAATTCGACCAGAGGTCCCGTCAACCTGCGGAATCTCGCTACCTGGGCGGCTGAGGCTTGGCAAACGGCTCACGGTGGCGCCTCGATCCGGGGCAGTGAACGCGGTTTCCGCCCGCAGGCTGCACGATGGCACTGTGCCGTGCGAACTCTATGCGCCTGTGAAAAGAGGTCGCCGGCCCGGGTGCCCCGGGGTGGCTGCCTCAGGAGGTCGGGCCGTTTTTGCCGAGCGGCACGAGCGTGATGGGCTCATCCGTGTCGCCGTCGGCCTGCCTCCTTTCCCACTCGTGGCGCAGCCCCGATTCGAGCATCCAGAGCCGGTTTTGGCCACCTTCGATCTCGACGGCTGCGATGCGGAGAAAGAGCAGGGCCCCGGCGGCGCAGACGCACCCGACGATGAAGATTTCCCAGCCGGTCATGGTTGATCGATCCTGCTGTGCATGACGGGGGTTTATCGGCGGGTTGCGCGGCGGGGTTGGGTTAGGCGGGATATCGGACGTGGGGGTGGCCTGGCGGGGGTTGTTGGGTACGGGGGGGCACATTCGTACGACGTCGCGTGGCGGGTGTCGTTCAACGGTGTGGCGGTATGCCCCGGTCGGTTCGCTTTTTGTCGAGTTTCCGAGGCGGGTTGACGGTGAAGACCGGCTTCGTTCATTCGGCCTTGTGGTTCACGGAGGTCTCGCCGAATTGGCGCGGGTGGCAGGGGAAAACGAGCGCCTCGTGGGCAGTCTGACGCAAGCACAAGCTCGAATCCCATGCAGTTAGGGCGCATGAAGGGCTCTTCAGCCATTCGCTTGCTGGAAGTTCTCCCACGTGGGTCGTCACCATTCAAACTGGACTCGCTCCAAGAAGGACGAGCGTGGGTCCTCCGTCGTGGTAAACAAGGAGCGACCTTTCGATTGAATCATCAGCCGAACGTCGGGGTGCGGATGCCTGTGCCCTCTCTTGGTGCCGGCACTCGCCACGTACACGCGCCCCAGCTGTTCGACCAATTCGTCGTCGATGTTATGGCATGAGCCGTGGTGAGGAGCGGTCACGGTAGTGACGAGGTCCGCTACAACGCTATAGTGGTTCAGAAAGGCGCGACGCCGCTTCTTAGTCTGCAGGTCAGCATCACCTGTTCCAAGCCATCCGCACCGTTTCGTCTCGTGCGGCCAGGGCGGTAAAGAATGTCCAGGCCACGACATGTCATATGGATGTGAGATATAACCGAAAGTTGTGGATGACGGTGTAAAAAAGGCGGCGTACCCTCGGTGTCGTGTTCAGCGATACCGATGCCAACGTGGCAGAAAGGAGTACGCCCCGTGAACGAGCCTACCGCTCCTGCGCTGGAACTTCCAG
>JAJDDX010000198.1 GCA_029260055.1 Phycisphaerae bacterium | reverse complement strand
CGACACCGTCAAGGTGGCGGGGTCGCTCGTCAGCGAGCCGCAGGCGTTTGTGATCACCACATCGTATTGGCCCCCGTCGCCGGGCGCGACGGCGGGTATCGCGTACGTCGCACTCGTCGCACCGACGATATCCACGGCGTTGCGACGCCACTGGTAGCCGAGTGGAGGCTCACCGGAAGCGACGACTTCGAAGGCTACCGGACTACCCTCACACACGTTGTGGCCGAGCGGCTGCGTCACGACGACCGGGGCGGCGCAGGTCCCATCCACATTCAGCGAGAATGCCTCGATGACGTTGAGCGCACTGGAGCCGCTGGCGTCAATCACGTAGACGCCTGTGATCGTTTCGCATCCCAGGAGCGTATCGAGCAGGTCGAGGTCCACGTAAATGATGACGGTCTGGTTGGCGTGCGGTGGTACATCGATTGTATCGATATCCGCGCCTTCCAGTCCACCCATGAAGCTGAGGAACACGAACTCTCCGGTGACGACACTGGCCCCGACGCGGGTGCGTCCGACCTTGACGATGAGTCCGAAGTCGTCCGTGGCGCCGGTTTCGAGTCCGCCGGCTGCCTGAAGGTTGCTGTCGAGCAGGGCCAATTCGAACCCTCGGTTCGTGACTACGTCGGTCAGGCCGCTGTCGGGCGCGCCGGGCGTTCCCTTGGCGTCCGAGAAGTGGACTCGCTCGGTTGGCGAGAACGTGCCTCCGGTGGTCCGGGTCTCCGACTTGTTGAGTTCGATCGCCCGCACGGCTGTGAAGGTCATATTGAAGCTGGACAAGTAGGTGTCGTTGCCTGTCGCCGTCATCATCTCGGCCGAATTGAGGATGGTGGTCACGAGGTCGTCGAAGCCGAGCGGGCCCGGCGCGTTGATGAAAAAGAGCGGATCGTCAGGCATGCCCTGTTCCAAGGCGTCGATCATGAGCGGGTCCGACAGGTCGGTCAGCGGATCGAGCAGGACGAGCCCGTTGTTGCGGTCGTCATCGACGAGTCCGCCGAGATTGGCGGCCACGAAGTCCGCCAGGCTTGTGCCGAGGAACTCGTTGACGTTGGGCGGATCACGCGGCAGGCCCTGCACCGCGATGAATGTCGTAGCCTGGAAGGGCTGACCCGCGGCATTCTGTCCGGTTTGCGGGTTCAGTACCGTGCAGGTGGCCGTTGTCGAACCCGAGGGGTTGACGACTGGCGGATCACCGATGTTGACGACTCCGGCGTTGACATCCACGGGCACCGTGACGGCTGCGAGGTGCAAAGCCGTGGGTGCGACAGTCGCCGTGATGGTCGGAAAGACCGGGGTCTGACCCTGGGCGGCTATGTCCACATCGCCCGGGCCGAAGGTGGCGGTACCGGGGTCGCTCGACGCGCCCGGGTTGGCCGATGTCTCCATCTCGAAGTTGCCGCCGATGTTCGCGCAGGTGATGCCGGGTCGGCCGGTCGTGCCGGCCAGGACCTCGAAAATCTGGACAAGCGCGTCGGCGACGTAGAGTTGCGCGGGACTGGTGGTAGCGGGTGCGTCCCCCGGTGTCGGGCCGAGCGGCCCGAGGTTCGATACTGTTCGGTAGGCGGTCGTGGCGTCGACAACCGGATCGTCGTTCACGGGGAACGCGTCCTCCGTGGTCTTGGCGACGTTGATGAACAAGCGTGCGTAGCCGTGCTCGTCGTTCTCGGCTATCTGCGGCACGAGCAGGCTGTAGGCGCCGCCGAGCGGCAGCACGGTTTCGAGGTCAATGTCGTCACCGGTCGGCGGGGCGTAGGGCTGATCTTCGACCACAAAGACGCTGTGATCGTTGGCGGCGTAGCCGTCGAGCAGGCACGAAGTCTGGAGCACCGTCCCCGTGGCGAGCGACGGGTCGGCGCTGCCGCCCGGCGGGATATCCGCGTCGTCATAGAGCTCGACATAACCCAAATTGTCGCGATTCACGAGCAAGTACGCTGCGGAGCCGCTCTGAATGATCCCGCTGTATCTCTCGGTAAGTGGGTTGATCGAAGAGATCGCCACGGGCACGGGGAAGTTCGTCGTTCCGGCGAATTCGTTGCCGTTCATGGCGACGAAGGTGTAATCCGTGGTCGAGGTCACGCCGCCGTGGATCAATGCCACGCGCGTGCTCGGGGTGCCGGCCAATCCCGTCGCCGGATCACCGACGTAGTCGACCCATCCGATGACGACCACGCCGCTCGCGGGCCGGGCCACCGCGCCGGGGGTTATGCCGTTGCTCGCGTCCAGGTCGAAAGTCGGCAGGTCAATGCGGTAGTTGACAAGTCCGTACCCCGAACTCGTGAAGTCGCCTTCCACCTCGTAGAACGTCAGGTTCAGGGCGTCCTTGTTGAGTCCCACGTCGAGTCCGAGTGCCACGGGAAGGTAGATTTCGATGTATTCCTGGTGGAGGTTTCCGGGATCGCGGCCGATCGGCCCGTCGTTCAGACCGACTGGGTCGGTGAAGACCTCCGTGATGATGGGGTGACCGGGTATCTGGGCGAAAGCCGACGCAGTGCACGCTCCGAGCACGGCGACGGTCCAGACCCACGCTCCATGTTGGTTCCGGTTACGCATTACTTTCCCTCTCCTGTTCAGTTTTACCTTTCGGCCCGCGCCGAACCGAGTCGGCTCCAAGGCGGCGTGGCATGTTCTCAATTGGAACAGCCGCTGATGAGATCAGCGCCGCACTGCGCATACGTCAAGTGGAGTCGGGAATGAAGTGGCTCTGTGCCCGGCCGTCGAGGATCAGCCCTCAACCACCGTTCACACCCGACATGCGGCGCTTTGTGACGCCGAAACGGGGCTCGATTTGGGGTCTCCGGCCCATATTGTTCAAACCAACTTCCCGAGAACTCGACACATGGATGTTAACGGATGGGCTTTCGGGCCTTTCCGTTTCTAAGCGTTCTCTAAGCATTAATTTCCTCTAATGATGTTTCTCCGGCGCGGAGGAACTCCCTATCGTAAGCCGAAGACACGTCCGTGGCCGGTGCAGCGATCGCCGTAGCTTAGTGTAACGCGGTGTGGCGGTTGCCCTGTGACGGCCCGGCCTCGGACGTGTCGCTTTCGCGGATCGGGCCAAAAACAAAATCTTCTGTTCCAGTGATCAGCGGAACCGCCAACAGGATAGGAGCCGGTGGTGGGTAGCGCGAAGGACGAAAAGGAAATTGCGAACGTGCAAGCGCGGCATGTCTTCGCCTACTGCCATGACAGCGTCGGCATCGGGCACCTGAACCGCACGCTGGCGATCTGTCAGCGCGTGGCGAAGGCTCATCCGGTGTCGAGCTTCCTGCTGGCCACCGGCACACCCTACGTACCACTCTTTCGGAATGTGCCCCGCGTCGATTACATCAAGCTTCCGGCGCTGACGAAGGTGGACAACCGAACCTACCGTGGCAAGTACCTGACCGTCTCGTCCAAGCGCATCATGCGCTGCCGCGAGGCGCTTCTGATGAACGCGGTCGAGCACTCGGCGCCCGGGATCGTGCTCATCGACAAGGCGCCCTTGGGCGTGTGCGGAGAACTGCTCCCGACATTGCGTTGGCTTCGCGAGAACCGCCCCGAAACGCGCGTCGTTTTCGGCATGCGCGATATCGAGGACGATCCGGAATCCACGATCGAGCAATGGGACCGCCTCGGTGTCCAGGAAGTGATCGAGGAGTGCTTCGACGAGGTCTGGGTCTACGGGATGCGCACCGTGTTCGATGTCGCGACGGAATACAACCTGTCGGCGGCCATCCAGGACAAGCTCCGTTTCATGGGCTACATCGTGCGAGATTATTGTGACCACGCGACCGCGTCGGTGGCGCCGTCCGACGGCGTGCTGGTGACGGTTGGCGGCGGCACCGATGGTGAACTGCTTCTTCGCAGCTATCTCAAGGATGCTGCCGGTCGCCTTTCACGGATGGGAATTCCGTCGACGCTCGTCGGTGGGCCGGATCTTCCCGACGCGACGGCGACATCCCTGCGCGAACTGGCACGTGGGATTCCCGGCGTCGAGTGGATCGGGTTCGAGCCCTGTATGAACTGTCGAATTCGCGATGCGAGGCTCGTTGTGTCAATGGGGGGCTACAACACGCTTTGCCAAGTCGCACGCAGTCGGAAGCCGGCGCTCGTGTTACCCAGAACGAAGCCGCGTCTGGAACAGATGATGCGCGCTTCTCTCTGGGCGAAGCGCGGTGCCGTGGAAGTGCTCGATCCGGAGGCCCTGAGTCCCCAGAAGCTAGCCGATGAGGTCGTGCGCATGCTGCTGAAAGGCGCCCCGACGACAACACCGGACCTGGACCTCGACGGTCTTGATCGGGTGGCCGAGCGTTTCGACACGATTTGGCATGGGGAGGGGCATCGTGCGGCTTCTATATCTGTGTAGCGACTTCGGGATCGCGCCCAACGGCACGAAAGGTGCGTCGATCCATTTGCGTGCGATCACGCGGGCACTCGCGGATGCCGGACACGAGATGCTGCTACTCAGTCCGAAGGCTGAAGCGATTCCGGACCATCCCATGAAGCCGTTGCTCGCGGACGGTCGCTCGCCGGCTGAATCAACGGCCAAGACCCTGAAACGCTGGCTCGGTAATCGCGGCTTTTCCGACGCGGTCGCGCGTGAGCTGCGCCCGTTGCTCTACAACACCTCGGCGCCCGAAAAGGCGCTCGAGGCGATGGAAGGGCGGCATCCGGATGCCATCATCGAGCGGCTTTCGTTGTTCGGACACACGGGCGTCGACCTTGCAGACACGCTCCATGTGCCGCTCATTCTCGAAGTGAACGCTCCGCTGACCGAAGAGGCGGGGAGTTTCCGATCTTTGCAAATAGGTGCGCTTGCAGCCGAGATCGAAGACCGTGTGCTGGCACGGGCTGACGCGATCGTGGCGGTGTCGGTTCCACTCGCCGAAAGGCTTGCAGCGCGTGGCGTAGAAACCACGAAGATCCACGTCGTGCCCAACGGCGTGGATCTTCGCCTGTTTGCTGATGTGCAGCCGCGCCGATCTTGCCGCGAAGGCCTCGGCCTGGGCGACGAGTTCGTCGTCGGCTTCGCCGGGAGCTTGAAGCCATGGCATGGCGTCGATGTGCTGGTCGATGCCGTAGCCGAGCTGCAAAGGAGCGATCCGTCGGTTCGTCTCGTGGTTGTGGGAGACGGTCCCGAGCAGGCAGCGCTCCGGGAGCGGGCTGACCGAGCCGGCATGAACGGCAGTGCGATCTTCACCGGAGCGGTGCCTCACTCGACGGTACCCGGGCTTCTCGGTGCGATGGATGTGGCGGTCGCCCCGTTCAAGTCGATGGAAGGCTTCTACTTCTCGCCGATCAAGCTCTTTGAATACATGGCGGCCGGGACGTGTGTCGTGGCGTCCGACCTGGGCCAGATTCGAGACGTGGTTGATGACGGCGTCAACGGCTTGCTCTGCAAATCGGATGACCCCGGTGCGCTTGCCAGGGTATTGACACAAGTGCGGGAGTCGACCGCGTTGCGTGACAAGCTCGCGACGCGAGCGCTGTCGGATGTGCGCGAGCGCTACACGTGGTCTCGGGCGGCGGAGTTGACGCTGAACGCCGTGGATGCGGCGGTGGCCGGGCGAGCGAAGGGTTCGCCGGGAATCGGCGGCCCCGTCGCTGCGGATCGATCAAGGGAGGTACCGGCATGAAGGTCGTCAATCTGAACAATGAAGCGCCGGCTCCCAAAGCATTCCGCATCGGCTATCTACTGAAGATGTACCCGCGCGTGACGCAGACGTTCGTGACCAACGAGATCCTCGAACTCGAGCGGCAGGGGGCCGATCTGAGCATTCTGTCACTGCGGTTGCCGAATGAGGGCCTTTTTCACGAGTCGGCGAGCCGCGTCAACGCCCGAGCACACTACCTCCCGGAGACGCATCACGGCCGACTTCGCCAGATCGGCCAGGCCCAGTGGAAACTGTGGCGGAAGAAGCCCGGTGCGTACCGACGCTGCCTGCGGCTGGTTCGTCGGCACGAGAGTGCCACCTGGTTCCAACTCGCCCAGGCTGCCTATGTGCTGCGCTGGGTAAAGAAGCATCGCATCGACCACCTGCATGTTCACTTCGGAACCGAGGAGGCGACGGTGGCGCTGCTCGCCCACATGTTGGGCGGTGTGTCGTTCAGCATGACGCTTCACGCGTTCGATATCTTTCGGGACAACGTGGATCGACCGCTGCTCGCCAAGAAGATCAACGCCTCGCGTTTCACGGTGACCGTCAGCGAATACAACCGACGCTTCATGGTCGAGAATCTACCCGGCGTGAATGCGGACAAAATACGGGTCAACTACAACGGTATCGACCTCGAACAGTTCGCTCCCACCGAGGAGACTAGGGAAGAACTTTCGGTCTTCACGGTGGGGCGACTCATCGAGAAGAAGGGGTTCATCCATCTCGTCCGAGCGGTGGCCAAACTGCGCGATGCGGGCGTCAATGTGAAGTGCGCGATTGCCGGCGACGGTCGCGAGGAGAAGAAACTCCGCAAGGCTATCGAGAAGGCGTCGTTGCAGTCCGAGGTCGTTCTGCTTGGCGGTGTGACGCAGGCCGAGGTTCGCGAGCGCCTGCGCAAGGCACAATGCTTCGTGCTGCCGTGCATTCATGCGAAGGACGGCAATGTGGACGCGCTTCCGACGGTACTTCTAGAGTCCCTGGCGGCGGGCTGTCCG
>JAJDDX010000197.1 GCA_029260055.1 Phycisphaerae bacterium | reverse complement strand
TGCCGCCCGTCGAGGCCGACACCGACAAGATCTCGCAGGTGCTAGGCAACTTGCTGTCCAACGCCCTGAAGTACACACCGGTCAACGGTAAGGTCGGCGTCACGGCCGAGGCTCGTGGAAGTGAGATCGTCCTCCGGGTCGCCGACAACGGCGCCGGCATCCCGCGCGAGCAGTGGGATCACATTTTCGACCGTTTCAGCCAGTTATCCGACCCGAACGTCAGCCAGATCCAGGGGTTCGGACTCGGCCTGAACATCGTCAAGAAGATCGTCGAAGCGCACGGCGGCGCCGTCTGGTGCGATAGTGAAGTGGGGCGCGGATCGGAGTTCTACATCTCGCTCCCGATCACCGTCGCGACCGATCCCGACGTCGATAAGAGTGTGACCATGGCCGGGCGGCAGGTGCTCGTCTGCGACGCCGACCCCGAGTTGGCAGCCACCATCGCCCAGACCCTGCGCCATGAGAACTACGACGCGCGCGTGGTTCACTCCGGGTGCCGGCTGTTATCGCTTCTGGGCCAGGGCGATGTGGATGTCGTGATCACCGACGTGCTTCTGCCCGACATCAACGCCACCGACCTGCTCGACGCCTTGAAACGCACGAAGGATCATCCGTTCAGGCTCATCATCCACAGCTATGCCGGCGACGGGCGAGAACTCATCCAGACCTACGGCGCCGACATCTTCCTCCGTCGTCCCGTGTCGAAGGAAGAACTCGTCATGGCGGTCGAAACCGCGATGAAGAAGCGCGACACGGTCGGCCTCAGCGTCATGCTCGTCGAGTCAAACGACGTAGACACCGTCGATCTTCAGAACCGCCTTTCGGACGCGGGGCACGTGCCGCTGCTTGCCCCGAGCATCGATCGAGCAGCCGCCCTCATGCATGACTACGCGACGGACGTCGTCCTCGTGCCGTCCTCCGCGCTCGGACATGAGTGGGAGGAATTGGGCGAACTCGGACCGACCGATCGGGAGCACACACGGATCCTGGTCCTTTGTGACGGGGCTCGCCGGAAGGACCGGGCCTTGTCGGATACGCACGGGGTCCAACTGGTCAATCTCCGCAACGGTCTTGACGAATTACTCGAAACGCTCCTTCGTCCGGAGCCGGCGCTGACAGGGGAGTACGCGTGATGAAACACATAGTGGCATGTGACGACGAGCCGCACATCCTGGAGGGCCTGCGGCATCTGTTACGCGCGGAAGACCGCAGCATCCAGGTGGCAAGCTCAGGGCCCGAGGCCTTGGCGCTAATCGCCCAGCAGACGCCCGACCTGCTCATCGTCGACATCATGATGCCGGAGATGAGCGGTCTGGACGTGGTGGCCGCCCTGCGCGCCGACGACAAGACGAAAGACCTCGACATCATCATCCTCACCGCGAAGGGGCAAGCGCAGGACGCAGCCCTCGCTCAGGAAGTCTGGGGGGCGACGGTGGTCGCCAAACCGTTCTCGCCCCATAAGCTGCGCGAATTGGTCTCCGGGACGCTCGAGAGGAAGGTATGCGCCAAGCCAGTGTCCACATAACCAGCCCGGACGCGGTGGCCGCCCACCTCGGCGAGGGACCCCTTCAGGGCGCCCTCAGCGCCGTGGCCGCGCTGGCGGATGCCGAATTGAGCGTCGGCACCGGCAGCGACGGGGAGACCGCCGCGCAACCGGATGCCCCATCCCGCGCGATCACCTACCGCGGAGAGTCTCTCGGGAACGTCCGGTACGAAGCGACCGGCACCGATCAACGCGTACCTCAGGCCGCTTCCGCCATCGCCGCGACGCTCGATCACATGGTGAGCCGCGAGATCGCCATCAACGACATGGCGGAGGCGTTGATGACCGGCTACGAAGAGTTGGACATGCTCTACAGCCTGTTGCCGGCCTTCGCCACGCAGATCCACCCGAACTTGATCGGCGAAGTGCTGGTCGAGGAAACCGCGCGGATGCTCGGATGCAAACGCGTCTCGCTGCTCGTGCTCGACGAAAACCGGGAACGCTTCGTCGTGCTCGCGTCGCGCGGACTCCCGGACCACCTGCGCAACGTCGCCATCCCACTGCACGAACCCGCCGCGCCACACGCGCTGTCGGACGACGACCTTCTCGTCGTCAACAGCATGACGGACCGCGCCTCGGCGCCGGCTGCGTCCGCGGGCGAGTACGGCGGGGACACGTTCGCCGTCGCTCGTGTGCCGCTCAAGGCTCGTGGCGAGGCGTTGGGCTGCCTGACCGTCACGGAACGAGTAGACGGCGGCGAGTTCACCGCTCGCGATCTGAAACTGCTCGACGGCCTGGCGGCGATGGGCGCCTCGGCTCTGCTCGGATGCCAGCTCCACGCCACCTTGAACAAGCAGATGATGAGCACCATCCAGGCGCTCGCATCCGCGGTCGAAGCCAAAGACCACTACACGCACGACCACGCGGGCAGGGTCGCTGAATTGTGTGTCGAGACGGCCCGCCGGCTCGGCGTCGTGGACACCGCGGAACTCAGAAAG
Organism: Phycisphaerae bacterium; assembly: GCA_029260055.1. Lineage (GTDB taxonomy): Bacteria > Planctomycetota > Phycisphaerae > UBA1845 > UBA1845 > JADFOB01. Next base: position 6,228 of record JAJDDX010000197.1, on the reverse strand, counting down.
ATCGAGCTGGCCGGTTTGCTGCACGACATCGGCAAGATCGGAGTCCCCGACGCCATTCTCGGAAAGGCCGGCAAGCTCACGCCCGAGGAATTCGCGACCATCCAAACGCACGTGCGAACCGGTGCGGAGATCGTCGGTCACGTGCCGGGGCTCGACGATGTGGCCAGGGCGATCCTCCATCACCACGAGCGCTACGACGGGCTAGGCTACCTCATGGGTCTGTCCGGTGATTCCATTCCGCTGGCATCGAGGTTGATTTCCGTCACGGATACGTTCGACTCGATGACGACCGATCGTCCCTACCGCAAAGCCGTCGGCGCCGAAGAGGCCCTGAGCGAGATCAGTCGCTGCAGCGGTACGCAGTTCGATCCGGAAGTCGCCGACGCATTCGCCGGGATCATCGAATCCACCGAAACCGGTGCCGCCTTCGCCGAAGCCGTCACGTAAGCGGCTACGCCACACCTCAAACACTTCGCCGCCAACCATGGTCCTGTAACTTCAGTCGCGCCATTTACCGGACGATATCCAACCGGACACCGCCGGGCCCGCGCCGCGATCGCGCGGCGGCGGATGTGACGCGCAACTACGGCTCCTACGGACGGATGTGGATCATGAACGGCATTCTCATTACTGGCGGGGCCGGTTTTATCGGCTCCAACTTCGTGCGGGCTTTCATGCGGCGGTACCCGAAGGTCGACGTACACGTGCTCGACGCACTCACCTACGCCGGCAACCCGGCCAACCTCTCGCCGGAGATCCATGAGAACCCGCGATTCCACTTCTGGTACGGCAACGTCTGCAACCCCGGCATCGTCGGTGACCTGATGGAGCAGGTCGACACCGTGATCCACTTCGCGGCCGAGTCGCACGTGGCGCGAAGCATCTACGACAACGCCGTCTTTTTCCAGACCGATGTCCTCGGCACGCAGGTGATCGCCAACCAGGTGCTGCGACATCGCAAGCGCATCAAACGGTTCATCCACATCTCCACCTCGGAGGTGTACGGCACGGCCCTCAGCGAACCGATGACGGAGGAACATCCGCTCGACCCGCTGACGCCCTACGCCGCGGCCAAGTGCGGCGCCGACCGCCTGGTCTACTCCTATATACGCACGTACGGCATTCCCGCGGTGATCATCCGCCCGTTCAATCAGTACGGGCCGTATCAACACCTCGAGAAGTGCGTACCTCGATTCGTCACCAGCGCGCTGGATAGCACACCGATCACGATCCACGGAGACGGCTCAGCCGCCCGTGACTGGTGCTACGTGTCCGACACCTGCGAGGCCCTGATGGCCACGCTCGAGGCACCGCTTGATTGCGTCGTCGGTGAGGTCATCAACATCGGCACCGGAGTAGCGGCCGATGTGGGAACCATCGCTCGCAAGGTCATCGATCTGAAGGGTGACCAGATGCAGCCGGTGACCCACGTCGAAGACCGCCCTGGACAGGTCGACCTGCACATCAGCTCGACCGAAAAAGCCCAGCGACTGCTCGGCTGGAAGGCCGCGACCGACCTCGACACCGGCCTCGAGAGGACGATGAACTGGTACGCCGACAATGAGCATTGGTGGCGCGGCCAGGAGTGGATGAAACACGTGCAGCTTACGCTGGTCAACGGGCAGAAGGTGCTCCACTAGCGCGGGACGCTATCGAGAATCGTCATGAGCGAGGCCCTCGACACAGCACGCCACACGCCGTCTCCATCCGGCGCGCCGACCTCGGCGTGTGATGTAACCGTCATCGTCCCCGTCTTGAATGAAGAAGAGTGCCTGCCGGAACTCCACACCCGGCTCACGGCGGTGATGCAGTCGCTCGCCGCAAGCTACGAGATCATCTACGTGGACGACGGAAGCACCGATGGCTCCCTGAGATTGATGCGCCGTTTCAGCGATGACGACGTCAACGTACGCTTCGTCAGCCTGACGCGCAATTTCGGACAGGCGGCGGCGTTCGCGGCTGGGCAGCGCGCTTCACGCGGATGGGCCGTCGTGACGATCGACTCCGATCTACAGAATCCACCGGAGGAGATCCCCAAGCTGCTGAACAAGTTCCGGGAAGGGTACGAAGTGGTCTACGGCGTCCGCGTGAATCGGCAAGACCCTTGGTTACGGCGCGCCTCGTCGGCCGTCGTCGCCAGGCTGCTGAAAGCCGCGATGGGCACGGGCGTCGAGCCCGGCCTGACGGGGTTCATGGTGACCCACCGCCGTATCGTCGACGAGATCAATCGCTGCCCGGAGAAGGCTCGCTTCCACCCCACTCTTTGCGGCTGGCTGACCGGCAGGGTCGCCCACGTGGACGTAAAGCACGACCCTCGGCAGCACGGGAAGAGCAGATACAGCTATGGGCGCCTCATCCGGCTGGCTCTCGACGTATTCACCGGCTACACCTTGGCTCCGCTTCGAATGGCGAACCATATCGGCGCGCTCTCGTGCATAGTCGGTGCCGCATCGGCTCTCTGGGCCGTCGGCCAAACGCTCACCGGCGGTGTCACGCCGGGTTCACTCGCGGTCGTGGCGGCCGTCTGCTTGGTGGGTGGCGCGCAACTCATCGCCATCGGCGTCGTGGGCGGTTACCTCGGTCGAACTTACAGCCAAAGCCTGGACCGCCCGCTTTTCGTCATCCGTCAGACTTCGGACAATTTGACTCCCATGAAGACCGCGACGGCGTCTCGCCGAGAAGTCGAGCAAGTGCCGGCCGCGATGAACGCGACCGTGACCCAGCCTACATAGTCGGGGAATTGCAGATGAAGATCTTATTGTGCGGTTATCATGAAGCCGGGTATCGTGCGTTGCGTACGCTGATCGGGCGAAGACACGACCTTCTCGTCGCCACGCACCCGAGCCCGCCGGAGCTGCCCTCGCTCTCCGCTTTTGCGCGATCACTCGACATCAGCGTCGTGGAGGGCGACGTGGATCAGGTCCACGCAGCCGCGCAGGCCTTCGCGCCCGATCTGATTCTCTCGGTCTATTACCGCTCGGTTCTACCGATGGCCACGTTGCAACTCGCCCCGCGAGGCGCGTACAACTTCCATCCGGCGCTATTGCCGAAACACCGCGGCTCGTTCAGCGCGCCGTGGGCGATCATCGACAACGACGCGGTGACCGGCGTCACGTCTCACGAAATGACTGAACAGGTCGACGCCGGAGATATCGTCGATACGCTCGCATTCCCGGTAGCCGACGATGACTACGGCATGACGCTCTACTACAAACTGGTCGACGCCGCTGAAGTGCTCTTTGACCGGGTGATCCGAAAGCTCGAACAAGGCCCCGTCACGACGACTCCACAGCAAGGCGAAAGCTCGTTCCACAAACGCGAGATTCCGCACGGCGGCGTGATCGATCCGACCTGGCCGCGGGATCACATTGACCGATTCATCCGCGCCCTCTACTTCCCACCCTATCCACCGGCGACCGTCGAGGTCGACGGGACACGGCATCCGGTCCGTAGCTTGCACGAATTCGACAAGGTCACGGCGAGCCTCTCGGAGCCGAGCCGCGTCTGAGCCCCGTACGCCCGAAAATGGGCATCACAGCTAACTCAATCGCGCCTTGTTATCGGTCGATACGCGTGAAGGAGCGCGTGCCGGCAAGTCGCATCGATCCGCGCGTGCGCGCCGACGTCGAGCCGAACCAATACCGGCCGGGGAACAAGGTAACGGCTGCCGCAACCGGGCGGAGCCATGTGAAGGATAGAGCGAATGGTTGATGCGGGAACGATCGAATTCTTTCGGCATGCCTTGGGGCAAGAAGAGAAGGCGCGCGTGCTGGCCGCGCTGGATGAGACCATCCTGACTACCGGCGAGACCGTGTCCGAAGCCGAACAAGCCCTGGCTGACTACCTGGACGTGCGACACGTCGTGTGCCTGGATTCATGCACCGCGGCCTTGCACCTGGCGCTTCTGGCCAACGACATAGGCCCCGGCGACGAAGTGATCGTGCCCGCGATCACGTTCATCGCGACCGCCAACGCCGTCGTCATGGCCGGTGGCACACCCGTCTTCGCCGACGTACATCCGGACACCGGGTGCCTTGACCCTGACGCTATCGCACGCTGCCTGACGGGGCGAACCAAGGCGATCATGCCGGTTCACCTGTACGGCCTGATGTGCGACATGGAAGCCCTGGCAAGTATCGCGCGGGAGCGGAACCTCGCACTGATCGAGGACGCCGCGCATTGCCTCGAAGGTCGTCGCGCCGGATCGCGGCCCGCCAGCCACAGCAAGGCCGCCTGCTTCTCATTCTATGCCACCAAGGCCATCACCTGCGGCGAGGGCGGAGCGCTCGCCACTAACGACGAGACGGTCGCCCGCCGCGTCCGCAAGCTGTCGCGACACGGCATGACCACGTCCGCCGCCCAGCGATACGGCAAGAACTACGAACACTGGGACATGGACGAACTCGGCTGGAAGTACAACCTCGATAACATCCGGGCGTCACTCCTTCTGCCACAGATCCACAAACTCGACGAGTATTGCGGGCGACGACGCAAACTCGCCGCCCGATACGAAGAGCGCTTGCGCGATGTGGACGGCGTCCAGTTCCCCACCGTACCCGACGGAGCACATTCCTCGCGGCACCTCTTCACCATCTGGGTCGACCCCCGGCGGCGAGACGCCATCATGACGGACCTGCAGGAGCGAGGTATCGGCGTCGCGGTCAACTACCGCCCGGTGCATCTGATGAAGTACTACAGGCAGCGATTCGGATACACGCTAGGCGATCTGCCGGTGGCTGAGTCCATCGGCGCCCGGACGATCAGCCTGCCACTCTACCCGCAACTGACGGATGAGCAGGTCGACCGCGTCGTGGATGCCGTCTCAGACGTGGTAGGAAGCCACTGCCCGGCAACGGCGGCCGACGCACCGCGCGAGGCCTGCGTTCAACACTCATGACCGTCGCCTCCACACCGTCAATGCAGGCCGCACCACCTTTGGGCACGGTTCGCGCGGCGCGTGACACAGTGTCAGTCGCCAAGAGCCGCGCCGTTCCGATAGCGGCGCTCGTGCTGGTGCTCGCGGTCGCAGCCGGTCTGCGGCTTACCGGGCTCGATCGCGAAGGCTATTGGGGAGACGAATACGCACAAACGCAGCTCTACGGCCTCTCGCTTCATCACACGTGTTACTTTGCCGCGGTTCGGCACGCTTTCGGTCCGCCGGACTTCATCATCGGATGGCTCGCCCATCGCAGTAGCCCGACGGTGTGGATGTGTCGTTTGCCGTCGGCGATCTGGGGCGTCGTCGCAATTGCTGCTTGCTTTTGTCTCGGGCGGCGGCTCTTCTCGTGGCGAGAGGGCGCGGTCGCAGCCGCCCTGCTCACCCTGTGCCCGCTTCACCTGCTCATCTCGCAGGAGGCCAGGCCCTACAGCATCTGCCTCGCCTTCATGCTGGTGACGCTCGTCCTGCTCCTGCGAGCATTCGAACGCCCCACGTGGCGGCGCGTCGCTCTGTTCGGGGTCGTGGCGTTTACGACGGTCATGACGCGATCCTTCACGCCGGCCGTCCTGCTGCTGGTCATCGGCGTCGTGATGACCGTGACGCTGCTGCGAACCCGGCGACACAAGTACCGCGACGTGGCAGCCACGCCGATCGACCCCTCACGCGAAGAAGTAGGGCTCAAACGGATTTGGATCGCCACGCTGGCAGCCGGCCTTCTTGCCATGCCGGCTGTCGCGTTCATGTACATCACCTGCTACGCCGGCGACGGGGTCAACTCGAAACTCGGCCTCAACAACTACGGGATTGATCCGCGCTACATGCCGAAAGTCGCCCGCTATGCGGGCTCGGCTGCTACCACGCTGCTCGAAAACTACGGACCGATCGTGGCGATGCTCGCCTGCGCGGGAGTTGCGTTTACGTTCGCCAAATGGCGTAAGCTCACTTCCGATCGGCGTATCGTGCTCGCGGTGATGCTGCTCGTCGGCCCCGCCGTGATCGCCATTTACGCCGTCGTCGGCGGTACGCACCTCTACTATTCACGATACTGCTTCTATCTCATGCCGATTTGCGCGATCTTCGCCGCGACTGCGCTCGTGTCGATCATGAAGACGCTGAGCTCGCGCCTGTCGCTCTCCAGGCCGGTTGGCCGAGCCGCGCTGTGCCTGGGAATTGTCACCCTGTTCGCTTACCCGGCCGCCCTGTCCGCCGGATTCAAGGAGACGCGACATCGGCGCGACTGGCGCGGGTGCGCCGCGCAGCTCGGCGAGTTGGTCACGCCCGATGACGTC
>JAJDDX010000196.1 GCA_029260055.1 Phycisphaerae bacterium | reverse complement strand
CCGTCTTGTAGCAATTGCGTGGTAGTTGAAAAAATGCTAGATGAAATAAATATTTCTTATGATGTAATTGACATTACTGAAAAACCAGAATACTTGGAAAAATATCCAATTTTCATGGCACCTGGAATTGTAATTGATGGGAAATTAGAATTCACTGGAATCCCAAAGAAAGAAGAACTGTCAGAAAAAATATCCTAGATTATCTACATACTTGATTATTCACACTAGTAACACGGAAAGTTTCATTTTCAGCTAATTTTCTATCTCCCGTGAATAGATCAATATGAAAATCAATAACTTATCTCCCCTTGAAATTAGAGTATTATCCACTGCTATCTACAATTCATAACTACAAGAGACGTATTGTTTGGTATCTTCATCAACCACAATACTAAGTAAAAAAATTGTTTTAGCATCATGGTCTTTGTGCAAAATAAGATCAATTATGCCTTGTTTTCTAAATACATTAGCGTAGTTGAGAATTTGTCATCTGTAATTTTCTCTCTAAATCTAAAAATCATATACTGAAAAAACCCATTCAGGTATTTTTACAGTTTCAGCATTTACAGTATTAAAATTTAAAATTAAAATCAAAAAAAGAATTGAGTATTAAAATACATTAATTTTAAGTTACAGGTCGTCCTTCCAAGGTCAACTCAATGCTAATTAATTTTCCATCTCTTAGTACTTGAAGATTCAAAGTATCCCCAACAACTTTTTCTCTTTGCAAATGAGTCAATATATCATCTATTTTTCTAATTTCTTTTCCATCTACAAATAACAAAACAACACCACCAATAGTAAATTCAATTCCATCTACAACAGTAGTTTGTGATGAACCTCTTAGACCAGCCTTAGCAGCAGGACTATCTTTTATCACAGTCATTATCAAAACGCCTTTTGCATCTTCAAGATTCAACAATTCAGCAAGATCAGGTGTTATATTTGCACTTGCGATTCCAACCCATGGATGTTGATATTCTCCCTCTTGAATTAGAATTGGTACAATTTTCAAAGCAACATTGGATGGGATTGAAAATCCAACTCCTGAAAAACTACCATCATTGGAATAGATTGCTGTGTTAATACCAACTACTTGTCCGTACATGTTCAGTAGTGGTCCTCCTGAATTTCCAGGATTAATAGCAGTATCAGTTTGAATAACATCAGGGATAGAATATCCTATACCTGTTGGAAGTAATCTTCCTAATTGACTCACAATTCCTGAAGTCATAGAGCCTGATAATCCAAAGGGATTGCCAATTGCAGCAATCTGTTCTCCAACCTTTAGAGTAGAAGAGTTACCTATCGGTAAAGGTTGTAATTTCTCAGGAATTACATCTACTTTGATTACTGCAATATCGGCATCAGGATCTTTACCTGTGATTTCTGCACGATATGAAGTTCCATCAATAAAAGTTACAGATATTTTTTTAGCATTTTCTACAACATGGTTATTTGTAATAATGTGACCTTTTTTGTCAAAAACAAATCCAGAACCGATACTAGTTGAATCACCATGATCAGAAATTTTCGTTACAGTAATACTTACAACACCTAATTCAGAACGATCAAAGAGTTCAATTAATGAATAGATTTCTGATGTTTGGAACTCATCTGATGTTTGTAAATTCTTAGAGGAGTAGGAGTTGTCTTGAGCTAATACCGGGGGCAGTATGACCAGCGAAGCCAAGGATAGCAAAACAACACTAAAAACCACTCCTCCAAGCAAAACTTTTGATCTATTTGAATATGACAAACTAATACACATTGAATGTAAATTATGAGATAGATAACAATGGTATTTTACAATTGTAAAATTATTTTTCTTCTGTTTTATCTATGATTGACTGTATTCGTCCTTTGTTTTTTTCTTTGTATTGTGTTTTACATGTATTGCAGCAAAAAAATCTCTCAAAAGTTGCAAATTTTAAGACATGTGGTTTCTCTCCAACCCAACCATCACACAAATCACATTTTATTTTCACAGTCATTCCAGATTTTAAATTCACATTATGAGATTCACCACAATCACAGGTTTGAATTTGTTCTTTTTGTTCATCAGTTACATTTGTAGAATCAATTATGGGTGAAACTGATTTAATTAATCCTATATTTACAAGTCTTTGGTATCTTGCCTGTATTGTAGGCGTGCTAATGTTTAATTCTCTAGAAATCTGTCTAAATGACTTTCTTCCATCTTGCTGAAGAGAGGTTACTATGCCAATGTCAATATCATCTAATTCATGAGGCATGCATGTTTTGCAGTCTTTCTGTATTTATTATCTAGACTTTACAATTGTAAAGAAAATTGGAATTTATGGGAATGGGGTGTCGATAAATCCATTTGCTACCAATGCCATCAATATTACAGGAATTCCAGTTCCAACTAAAATTCCAGCTAAAACCAAACTATCTCGTTTATCCATGTCTTAAATCATGGACTCCCTGAATATTTTTCTTTATGCCGTTTATTTTTTGATTTAACAACTTTGGTGAAAGATGTGATTTGTAAAACCAAAACTACTATACTCATTACAATAAATGGAATTATGAAGATGCTTTGAGGGGGAACTGATTTGTGAAAAGATTCAGTATAGTGCATGAAAAGAAAATACGCAGTATGAATTGCTACAAGATAAAATACGACATTTGAACCTGCATGCAACCAATTCCAAGATGCTGCACCTAACCATTTCACGGCCTTGTCTGAGGAAGTCAATGCAAGAATTGCAATCCACAATATTGCTACAAAACCAATCAAGTTTGCCAAACCAAACCCTGGCTCCATTCTAGCTATTCTTCCTAGCTGTGGAACATATTCATAGCCAAAAAATCTTGCAACATCCCAATTTGCCCATCCATTAGCAATTAAAAGCCCATGAGTGATAGCTAGAATTGCAAACCATATTCCAGTTTCCCTCCTCCACGGAAGTAAATGATTTAGACGTGGCCATAATTTACAGAGTGGTCCTAAAATCAGTGTAACAAAAAGTAAAAGATATCCTGAATCGCCTATTGCACGCCATAATCTCATCTCTTCATCCCATTCATAATGAGCAATCCAGAAGACAAATGTTATCAAAATTGCTATGATTCCAATTAGAAGATGTCTTGTAATGGAATTATTTGAAATCTTTAATTTGTTCATTATTTTATCTGTTTAATTGAGAATCAATTACCTTTTGAAATGAGGAAAAAGGCTGTGCTCCAATCAACTTTGTAAATCCAATTTCCTCATTACCTACAAAGAATCCAGGTGTTCCAGTCACACCGTAATTACGACCATCTTCAAGATCACCTCTTATCTCTTCAAGATGTTCTCCAGAATCCACACAAGAGTCAAATTCTTTAGCATCCAATCCAAGTTCTATTGCATATTGTTTGAAAAGACTTACAGATTGTAAAATTTCAAGACCTTGCCAAGTTCCCTGGTTTTCAAATATCATATCATGCATTTCCCAAAACTTTCCCTGATCATCGGCACATTCAGAAGCTAGTGCGGCGGGAATTGCATTTGGATGAATGCTTTGAATTGGAAAGTCTCTATAGACAAAATTTACCTTTCCTGTTGAAATGTAATTTTTCTCTAATTGAGGAAGTGTATTTTCATGGAATTTTGCACAGAAAGGGCACTGAAAGTCTGAAAACTCTATAATAGTAATAGATGCGTCAGGATTCCCCCTCAAAGGATCATCATCTAGAGAGATGTTTCGAATTATTTGAGGACCAATTTGTTCTTGTACTGTTGGTTTTGTTTGAGGATTTGGTATTGTTTCTCTTATGATGACTTCTTTTGGTTCTGTAGTTTCTGTTCCAACTACATAACCGCCTAAAAACGCAGATGTGATAGCCACTGAAACTATTGCAATAATTAGTCGATTATACGTTGATTTGTTTATTGTAATTTGTTTTTCTTGATTATTCTCAATTAATTCAGAATCATCCACAAGTGAGATAATTTTCCAAGCAATATAATTACCAACCTTTACAAATGTAAAATATTATTGTTATTAACCAAATGAAGACACAATTTTTGTAGGCAATGAAATGTAATGGCAAATGTCAAAATCATAAAGTCAAAAAACCAAAACATGGAGGAAGGTATGAAGCAGGCCAAAAAAGATGTAATTCATGTAATGTCTTCATGGAATATGAGGGATTATTCTGTCCATGTTGTAATACAAGATTAAGATCATCATCACGATATACTAAATTTAAAGAAAAATTTGTCAAAGTTTCTAGAATATAATATAAAAATGATTAAAATAATTAGTAAATTTATTCAATGCCCATCATCAAACCAACTTTGTTTTTCTTCTTCACTACCATGTTGATTGTAAGCATCATCCAAACAACTCTCTAAATCAAGGTCAGAGGGTCCAACGTTATTAATTGGATTGGTGCATTTGTCAATTGCATTTTGCAATTCTTCTGAATCAGAAGACTCTAGAGTAACAAAAATTGTCGACATTACAATAACTAAACTGATAACGATAATTGGAATAATTATTACTAGTTTCATGATTTCACACTTTGTTTCAGTTTAATAAAATGTCCATGGTTGTCTTTTATGGATTTCCAGATATTGCAATCCAGAATGGAGCATTTCCTGTTTTTATCGAATTTATAATTTCCAATGTTTCAGTATCAATTTTTACAATTTCATTTGTCTGTGTTACTGCAACATAGAGAATAGAGCCATCATAACTAGTTCTTAGCCCATGAGGACCATTTCCCACCTTAATTTGATCAATTACAGTAAATGGTTGTGCATCAATAACTGTAATGACATCATCTGCAATTCCTGATACATATACTCTCTTGCCATCTGGAGAAACATCTATTCCATGATGACCCATACTTACAGGAATCTCTGCAATAATTTGTTGATTTTCCAAGTCTATGACTGCAATGTCGTTTGTTGCAATGCGGGTGACATAAAGAAATTTGCCATCAGGAGAGATATCCAAATTGTGTGGAAGTCCTTTTACAGTGAATGTAGAGATTAATTCAAATTTCTTTGCATCTATTATTGCTATTTTATCCTCTCCTTGTAATGTAACAAATGCAAGTTCATTTGAAGGATTGAAAATTATGTTATGTGGAGTTTTACCTACAGGAATTTCAGAATGAATTTTTCCAAGGATTAAATTAATTACAGAAACAGAATCAGAACCTTCATTTGCAACAAATGCAAAATTTCCATCAGGACGAATTGCAACACCTTTTGGCGTGTTTCCAACTTGAAATGCATCTATAGATTCTCCTGTTTCTCCATTAAATGCAAAAACAGTATCCGTTGCACTGCTTGATGCGAGCACCAAAAGTCCGTTCTTAGTTGAAGAAACATATGTCATCTTCTCTCCTGCAATCCAGTTATTCTCAATTGGAAAAGAGGAAACAGTGTCATCTCCTTGCAGTGTAAAAAATATCATTTCATAGTCTTTCTCCGAATTATTTTGCAAGAATATCGTTGCGATTGCA
>JAJDDX010000195.1 GCA_029260055.1 Phycisphaerae bacterium | reverse complement strand
CGATGGCTATTTCCGGATTCGCCCAGTGATTGGCGACCAGTTTCCGGAAGTCGGGTTCGACCTGTATCACCCCGCCGGAGTCGGCCACGTATACCCAAGCGGGACGTGGGCGACTACGACCGGGGGAGGGGAGGTTCAGGTTAAGCTGCAGGTGCGCGGCACAGGTGGGGCCCCGAACCCGCCGTTCATGCTGAGCATCGATACGGCCGACTCGCTGGCCTGGACCTTGGTCGTACACCCGCAAAGTGGTGTAGTCCCAGCGGTGTCGACCTGGGGCCTGGCAGCCATGGCCCTACTGGTCCTGGGCGGCGCCACGATCGCGTTCAAACGAATGCAAACGGCTTGATCCAATGCGCAGGGTGCCAATGGTGGCTTGCCACCAGTGTTCGCCCGGCGGCAAGCTTCCCGATTCTCCGTGTAAGGCTCGTTGTTCGGATTCTGCCGGCACCACGACAACACGAAGGCGGGTCGAGCCCTTCGGCCCGCCTGTCGTGATCCCTCCGTTTCGACTTTTTGACTTTTGGACGTTTCGACGTTTGCACGGCCTGCTATCATCATTCGGCGAACCGATCGCATGTCCCGTGTCGTGTGGGAGCCGCATCCATGCCCGATGATCAGTCGACCCCAAACCCGTCCAAGCCCGAGCCCATGACGCGCGAGCGGGCCATCGAGCTCTTGAAGACCGACGTGGCCGCCTGGAACAAGTGGCGAGAGGATGTCGACGCCTGGAACGCGCTGCACCCGGAGACGATTGTGGAGCTCCCCGACCTCAGCAAGGCCGAACTCGGCAATGCCAAACTCGCCAGTGCCGACCTCCGCGACGTTTGGCTTCACGAAGCGCACCTCGAGAAAGCCGACCTGAGCTATGCCCGCCTCGAAGGGGCCAGGCTGACGTTAGCCCACCTCGAAGAAGCCAACCTGGCCGAAGCCCGCCTCGAACGGGCGTGGTTGCCCGACGCCCACCTCGAAGGTGCCTACCTGTTTCAGGCTCACCTCGAACGGGCCAACCTGTGGGGCGCCCACCTCGAACGGGCCGACCTACTGGACGCGCACCTCAACCGGGCCTGCCTGCGCGATGCCGATTTCTCCAACGCCAACGTCACTGGCGTGACGTACGACCGGAATCGTGGGGAGTTCCAAGGCACCCGCGTGGCGACGTGTCACGGGAACGCGCTATTCCGCCGCGATGCCCAGGACCAGGACTACATCGAGACCCGGGTAGAGGCTCTCTTGAGGGACCGAGGCTCCTGGTGGAGCCGAAAACACAGTCTGCGGCAAGAACTCGTCGCCGAACGCCTCACACCGAGCCCGTGGTACTCCTGGCCTCGGATGAAGGGGTGGATTGCGCTTTACCGCGACTGGTTCCGGCTCGCCGGACAGATCATCTGGATGCGCCTCTGGTCTTGGATCGACTACGGAAGGAACCTCGGCCGCGTGGCCGCCGCCGCGTTTGCCTTCGCGATGATCTTCGGCATGGTGTTCGACTTCTGTGAAGGCATGCTCAGCTTCGACCCTCCTGAGATCGCCGAATCCTGGCTCACGCCCTACTACTACTCGATCGTGACCTACACCACGCTCGGTTTCGGCGATGTCACGCCGCTGACGGCAACCGGACAGGCGATCGTTATAGTCGAGGTGATCTTCGGTTACGTGACGCTCGGCCTGCTGGTCTCAATCCTCGCCAACAAGGTCGCCCGCCGTGCGTGACAGCTCATCCCACAGAAGTCCCACGGAGAGCAGCCCGCGGGTGCGGGCGTTTCGGCGTTTACGTGCGCTCGCTATGATCACACGGCTGACCGGTCCTGTGTGTTGCGTGGAGGCCTATCCATGACTGATGAGATGCCGTCCAAGCCCGAGCCCATGACCCGCGACCGCGCGGTCGAACTGTTGGAGACCGACGTGACGGCCTGGAACAAGTGGCGATCGGACTTCGACGCCTGGAAAGAGTCACAGCCGGCGACGGATGTGCCGCTCCTCGGCTTCACGGAGCCGACTTCAGGGGTGCCGACCTGGTCAGTGCCAACCTCATCGGTGCCAACCTAATCGGTGCCGACTTCCGCGGTGCCGACCTCTTCGGCGCCAACCTCATCACTGCCGACCTCCGCGACGCCAACCTCCGCGACGCCGACCTCCGCGATGCCAACCTCAGCCACGGCAACCTCTGTGATGCGAGATTGATACATGCCAACCTACGCGAGGCCAACCTCAGCGGTGCCAACCTCCGGGACGCCAACCTCGCGACCGCCAAGCTCGAAGGTGCCAAGCTCCGCGCCACCCAACTCGACGGAGCGCAACTCTGCGGCACATTTCTCACAAATGCCGACTTGAGCGGCGCCAACCTTTGCGGCGCCATCCTCCGCAGTACCGACTTGGACTCTGCGTGTCTCGCTCACGTTCGCGCACTTGGGACCGCGTTCACACACCTCGACCTCACGAAGGTCCGCGGCCTGGAAACAATCGTCCACTCCGGCCCAAGCCCCATCTGCACCAGCACGTTGGTCAAATCGAAGGGGCGAATTCCTGCGGAGTTCCTCCGAGGCTGCGGCCTTCAGCCTTGGGAGGTCGAAGCCGCCAAGCTGTACGACCCGGCCCTGACGCCGGAGCAGGTCAACGACATCCAGTACAAGATCTTCGAACTGCGCACGGGGCCGATGTTCCTCGGCGGTATCTTCATCTCCTACTCACACGACGACGCGAAGTTCGTCGACAAGCTCCACGCCAAGCTCATGGAAGACGGCGCCAACGTCTGGCTCGATCGGCATAGCATGGTGGCTGGCGACCTGGAGAAACAGATCGATCGTGCGATCCGTCTCAACGACGTGGTGGTGCTGGCGCTATCCGAATCCTCCGTCGACAGCGACTGGGTGGAACACGAACTCGAAAAGGCCCGCAAGAAGGAGAAGGACGAAGGACGGGACGTGCTCTGCCCGGTGGCCCTGGACGACGCCTGGAAAGCCAAGTTGGACGACGTCCTCTGGCGGCACGTCAAGAAGAAGAACGTCCTCGACTTCTCCAAGTGGAAGAGCAAAGCCTTCGACGCGCCGTATCAGAAGCTCATCAAGGGCCTCAGGGTCAACTACCCCCGCAATGACGACAGCCCATCAGCCAATCCGCCGATGGCCGACAGCTGATAGCTGATAGCTGATAGCTGATAGCCCTCCCGCCGTTCCGCAGACGTCCTGTACGCCTCACTTACCACCCGCGGCATCCCGCTACGGTTCGGCTCGTCGCAGGCCGTCTCCCAGGTCTTCATCATCCTTGACGCTCAGAGCCTCCTCCATGATCTTGCGCAGCTTCTTGGTCGTCGCCTTCGCGAACATGCCGGCCAGCGCCGAGATCGCCGCGATACCGTACGGATTCAGCTCTGTCGGCGTGGACCCGACGGCCAGCAGCCCGCCGCGGATCACGAAGTACACGATGACGGCCAATATCATCGCGATGAACGGCCAGACCACGTACCACCAGACCCAGCTCTTGGCCAGCCGGCGGTTGCCGACGTACCCGATGAACGAGGCGGCTGTATGCACACATCCGCCCAGACCGCCCATCACCAACGCCAGAAGCACCAGTTGAGACCCCGGCGAGACGGTGAGCCTGAGAATCACGAACGACTTCGCGGCAGGTACATCCCCGTCCCCTCCAGCCGCCCCTATCGACTTGGCTGCGTCGACCGCATAGGGCCATAGGACAATCAGCACCACGAACAGCAGAAGAGCCAGCCCCAGCGTGTACAGCCCGATGCCCCAGGTGTACCAGGACCTCAGCGGGACGAGTTGGTCCGGCGGGATCGGCTTCGGTGAAGGCTGCTGTTCCACGGTCATGAGGTGTCCTTTCGGAGTGTAGATCCGGCTGCCACGGTCCACGCTCCTGAGTACGAAATGCCGTGTCTCAAGTCAACGGGGTTTTCCCCTATAGCTCGCATCCGGTGGCGCAACGAGCCGGAACGGGAACGCCGGCCTCGACGCGCGCGGGTGCCCCGTCCTTGCGCAGCAAGGGTGGGGGTCGGATCAATCGCGTGGCCAACGCTGGGAAAGTCCCTTGCCCCGTGGTCAGGTTCGAGTCTCACCAATCGAGTCGCCCGCCGGTCCCGATCGCCGCGCCGCTACGGAATCCGGAACGGTGCATGATCCGGCCAGACCTCCGCCTCCGGACCATCGAACTGAAGGAACTCGATCGGGGCGCCGTGGTGGACGATGAACGCGACGGTGACGCCGTCTACTGGGCTGTTCGGGGCGATCAGCACTTCCTGTCCGGCGATGGCGGCCTGGAGGTCGTCGACCGCAAATGCCACGTGCGCGACCCTCTTGATCAGATCGGGGAGCGGGCAGTCCGGATCGAACCGCATCCACTCGACGCCGTAGGGGCTGTCGGCGTACCCGGACGCATAGAGCTTGAACTCCGCCACGTAGTCCTCTTCCGGAAGAGAACGGTCGGTAGGAATTCCGACGTGATGGAATCTCATTTCGGGCATCGCTGGTTGAGTCTACCCTGGACGTTACGCCGCACAAGTGCATCGGCCGGCAGATTGCCCGCACTACGTCCGGCGGCTAATAGCCGATAGCTGACGCCTCGCCTCTGTGTCCTCCGTGTCCTCTGTAGTGGAGAGGGATGGCGAATGCAGAACGGCCAAGAGCGAAAACGGCGCAAAGACGGTCCGCACAGCGGACCCTACGGGAGCTGATAGCCAATGGCTACTAGCCGATAGCCGATAGCTGACAGCTCCCTCGTTTCGACGTTTCGACGTTTCGACGTTTCGACGTTTTGACGTTTTGACGTTTTGACGTTTGCGAACGTGCGTGTGCCACGAAACCGGCACAGTGGCGTTGCGGCGACGGCCGGGCTACAATCGCCACCATGAGCTTTCGCCCGCTCACAAATGTGCTCGTGCGCGAGCTACGCTCGCATCGCTTCGGCGAGCCGGTCACGCACGTCTACAACCCACTCGACTACGCCGGCAAGGCATTCGACCGCTACATGGACACCTACGCGCGCCGGGGCGTCGACGCCGTCCTTCTCGGCATGAACCCCGGTCCCTGGGGCATGGCGCAGACCGGCGTACCCTTCGGGGCCGTCGAGCACGTGCGGGATTGGCTGAAGATCGACGCGCCGATCGGCAAGCCCAAACTCGAACATCCCAAACGCCCGATCCTCGGCTTGAAGTGCCCGCGAAACGAGGTCAGCGGCATGCGACTCTGGGGCTGGGCGCGCGAGACCTATTCGACGCCGAAGCGTTTCTTCAAGCGGTTCTTCGTCTACAATTACTGTCCGCTGCTCTTCATGGAGGATTCAGGCCGAAACCGCACCCCGGACAAGCTGCCGGCTCGCGAACGCGAGCCCCTGTTCGACGTCTGCGATCGCGTGCTGCGCACGCTAGTCGACAGACTCGAACCGCGTATGGTCATCGGCGTCGGCACGTTCGCCGAGGCGCGCGCCGCACACGCACTCGCCGAGTCCGACACCTCGATCGGTCGCATCCTCCACCCGAGCCCCGCCAGCCCATTAGCCAACCGCGACTGGGCGGGCACCGTCACCAAGCAACTCGCCGCACTAGGCATGGCCCTGTGACGCTGGCCAGCGCCCTCAGGTGCCCCGCACCGGGTGCCACCGGTGGCGTGTCCACCAGTGCCAATCGGGTGGCATGGGCAAGCAGCAGCTTGCCAGTGAGAAGCAGCGCCTGTGTGCCACTGCTCTCGAGCAGTGCAGCTACCGCCCGGCGCCGGGTGCCACTGGTGGTGTTCCCACCAGTGACCAACGGGTGGCAGGTGCGAACACCGGCTTGTCCGCGAGGCTAAAGTCAGGGTGCCACGGTCAAGCGCAGCTTGTCCGTGCTCTTGCGTGCAAGGATCGCTGTTCGATGGCGATCGACCGTCACCATCGGCGAGGCGAAAAGAAAAGCGCCCGGCAAGACCGATCGGCCTCACCGGGCGCTGGTAAGCACTCACTTATGACACCGCGTTCGTTGCGGGCCGCGTCTCAGCCGACTACCGGCGCCGTCGCCTGATCGCCCGCACCTTCATCAGCCCCAGGAACAGGAAGATCATCGGGGCGGCCGCTCCGGCGTTGCCGCACGTGCCGCTGCCACACGGGCCTTGCGGGTTCACCGTGTCATCGCATGCATCGCCCGCACCGTCGCCGTCGATATCGGCCTGATCTTGGTTGGCGTCGTTGACACAGTTGTCGCACACGTCGCCCACCTTATCGCCGTCCGCGTCGGCCTGATCGTCGTTGACATCATCGACGCAGTTGTCACACACATCGCCCGCGCCGTCGCCGTCTCCGTCCACCTGATCGTCGTTCGCGTCGCTTGGACAGTTGTCGCACGCGTCGCCGATCCCGTCACCGTCACCGTCCGCCTGATCGGCGTTGGCTGTGTTTACGCAGTTGTCGCACACGTCGCCCACGCCGTCGGTGTCCGCGTCGGCCTGATCAAAGTTGGCGGTGTTGACGCAGTTGTCGCATGCATCGCCGACGCAATCCTCATCCGCGTCTTCCTGCATCGGATTGGCGACCTTCGGACAGTTGTCGCAATCGTCACCGATGCCGTCGTCGTCCTCGTCAGGACCCGCAGCCAGGCGCGCCGGAATGATCCCGTGACGCACCAGCCGCTCCTCTTCCTCCGTTAGCACGCACTTGCAGGCGCCGTTCGGATCGATCAGGACGCTAGCCAGGAAGTCCGACGTTCGTTGGACGGTGACGCCCTCGACCGTTACCGGATCTCGCAGCGGAGGCGCCTCGCACACCGTACCGTCACGCAGCCACGGCACACCGGACGCCGTGAGATTCAGGATCAGGTCGTTGCCGGCGCCGTCGAACGTGAAGGTCAGTTCGCCTTCCACCTCGATGAAGGTGAACAGCGGCGTAACCGGAAGCTCCGAATCGAACGTGCCGCCGTCCGCGCTGGTCTGCGTGAGCGTCATACTGCCCTGCGATTGCGTGTCGGAAAGCGTGACGTGCACATCGAAGAACGACTCGCTACCGTCGCCGTACGTGACGGTAATCGGATCGATACTCTGCAGGCTCAGCGCCACGATCTGAATCGGAACCGTCGCTTCGCTGCCTTCGCCGGTGAGCGTCGCGTCCTCGAGCCGCTCGACTACCGTGTCGGTCGTCCCCAGGTTGTCCAGATCGAGGGACATACCCGCCAGTTCGATCTGTCCGTCGAACGGCGTCGAACCCGAGCCGAAGAAGTCGGCCGGCAGCGGGGCCTCGCTGAAGTCGTGGAAACTCTGCCCGCCGCCGGGCGTCTCCCACAGGTCGGAGCCGGCCGGGATGACCAGATCCTCCGTCGGCGGAACCACGACAATGCCGCCACACGGATCGCCGGGGCCGTCCTCGCAGGCATCCCCGATGCAGTCGTGGTCCGCGTCCTCCTGGAACGGGTTGCACGTGTGGATGCAGTTGTCGCAACCGTCAGTCACGCCGTCGCCGTCCGTATCCGGACCGGCGAGCAGCCGCGCGGCGATCACGCCGTGCTTCAGGAGCAGCGTTTCCTCGATCGAAAGCACGCACTTGGCAAGGCCCGTCGCCGGATCGATCACGAAGCCCGGGTGGAAATTCGACGAGGTGGGGGGCACGGTGGCCCCGCTCACGAGCGTGACCGTATCCGTAATCTGGACTAAGTCGCTATCGTCGGGGAAGAAGACCCACGGCACTTCCCTGGCGTTCAACTCGATCTGCAGCCCCGGAAACTGGGCGACCTGCATGCCTACGCAGTTGTCCGCATGTCCTTCCTGACAGAACCACAGGTCCGGGATGACGGGAATCGTAGCGTCAAACACGCCGCCGTCGAAGTTGTTGTGATTGATCTGCATCAAGCCGACCGGTTGCTGCACGTCCATAGGAAGCTGCGCTTCGACGTTCCATAGCGTGGTCTCGCCGTTGATCGTGACCTCGATCGGATCGACGCTGACTAAGCTCAGCGCCACGATCTGAACGCTAGTCTCGGCCGTGTCACCGGTTTGCTGGAGCGACATGTCATTGAGCCGCTGCACGATTGTGTCTGCCTGACCCAGATCGATGCCGTCCCGAGGGGCGAGGCCGGGATTGTCCATCAGAGGCAGACCCGTGAACGTGATCACGCCGTCGAACGCCGCCGAGCCATCCCCGAAGAAGCCCGCCGGGATCGGATCACTCGAAAAGTCCTGGAAACTCTGCCCGCCGCCCGGCGTGCTCCAGAGATCCGATCCCGCCAGAATAGTCTGCTGCCCGAGCGCCAATGGCGATACGAACGCAACTGCCAGCGCCGCAGCGCCGATGACCCACGCACGTGCCACATCCCGCTTTCCACATCCACCACGACCGATCCGTACCATCACCTGTACTCCTCTCTAGGGTCCGCGGCCCGAACGCCTCCGGCGCCGGCACGAGCGCGCAAAGTCCGTGCCGTACGTTGGGCCCAGCCAGTTCTTGTCGAGTTGTCCGTTCAAATCCGGCCCTCGATACGCCCATTTGACTGACCGTGCCTGCGCCAGCGGCCTTCGGTCAATGCGTATCGAGCCACAGTTTGCGCAACATACTGCCGAACCCGGCCCGCCGCAACGAAATTCCAGTGACAATGTTCGGGAACACGACGGGTGCCATCTGCTTTGGCATATCCCGGGGGGTGGGGGACGGACCCGGTGAAACGGCCTAGCCACCCGAACGGGTCAAAGCCGCCATGGCCTTGGCGAGGTTCGTCCGCTTCGGATTGCGCCTGTGCGCGGTCACCAGCGCCGCCTGCACCGTTTCACGGTCCGGCTCGGCCTTGGCGACGGTGTCGATCGGCGCGGCGGGCGGCGCGGCATCCTGCATCATCACACCGATATGAAGCGCGTACCCGGCGGTGAATGCGAACAGCAAGCTCGCGGCGTAGCGCACGGCGCCGGACGGCAGCCAACGTCGCAGCCGACCGTATGGCGTCTTGTGGCGGGATGAGGCGCGCGGATCGTGAAGGATGAGCCGCTCGCCGATCCGCTCCACGCCGATGCGCTCGGGCTCCGGCAGTGACCGCAAAACGTCGAGAGTACCACGATGGGCTTCGTAGAGCCTCCGGCAGGCCTCGCAAGACGCCAGGTGATTATCGAATGCGGGCTTGTCGCCGGGCGAAAGCTCCTGGCCCAGGGCGTCCGCCATCAACGTAGCGAAGGTGTCGCAGTTCATCCGGTCCTCTCCCTATGCCCATCGTGGCCGCAGGCGGTCACCCACGGCCGCGACGGCACGCACGTAGTGGGTCTTGACCGTCGTCACAGCCAGCCCGAGTTCCGAGGCGATCTGAGAAAAGCTCAGTTCGTCGTAGACCTTCGCGACGAGGACGCCTCGCTGCACGTCGGTCAACTTATCCAGTGCCGAAGATATGTCATTGCGCAAGTCGGATCGATCGACGGCCGCATCTTGGCTACCGCCGTCCGCATAGGCCAATCCGTCCAGGGCGTCATCCGGGGCCGCGACGCCTGGGTGTCGGCGCCTGCACAGGTCGATCGCCCGGTTCAGCGTGACACGTCGAAGCCAGCCGCGCGGCTGGGTCGGGGGCGTGTCACCGCACTGTTTGACCCAACGGACGAAAACGTCCTGCACGACGTCAAGGGCGTCGTGATGACGCCCCAGGACGCGGTAGGCCCAACTGTAGACGTCAGCGGCGTGGGTCTCGAAGCACGCCGCCGAGGCCCTATTGGCCGATTCCATCGATGGCGCTCCTCGGCGTCACTTCCGAATCGTGGTCGACGCGGGAGACGACGATCAGCTCTTGCGGCCGATCTCGAAACGCGTTGCCCTCGAACTGCCATTGCACGGTCGTGACGTTCTCGTCGGCGTCGGTGTCCGCCTTGTCCGCATTATGCGCGATGACGGTGCCCGGCATCTCGACTTCGATCTCGAAGTAATGCCCGCCGAGTTCATCCGTGATCGAGTAGTCGAGCAGAGCCCGATCGAACGCGGCATCGAAGGCCGCCAGCCGCGCGGCGGTGAAGCCGGACTGCTCGCTGAGTGATCCAACCAACGCAGCATAGCCCGTATCGAGGAAGCGCTGTGCCTCTTCGTCGAAGCACGACTGCTGCTCCTCTTCACCGGGCTGTTCGCACCGCTGAATGATGGCTGCGAAGAAGTCCGCCTCTTTCTCGTACACGTCCAGCAGAGCCCGCCGGGCGAACAGCCACACCTCCGGCCCGTGGCTGGGCTCACATTCCGCGAGGGCGGTCTTGGCGAATTCCATCTGCTTGAATGCTTCGACGCCCGCGAAGGCCTGCACGATGCTGACCAGGTCCTCCTGCGTGAGTTCCTCCTTGGACTTCTCGCCCAGCTTCTTGACGCTGTCGTCGAAGAACATCTCATGCCAATGATGTACGTACGCCCATCTGCGCGGCTGATAGGTCCGCGTGAAGTAGTAGTACGTGCCGTCGCTTCGCTCCTCGATGCGCACGTCGGTCGGGAAGCTGAGATAGAGATCGGCGTCCGGGTCGTCGGCGCCGGCGTAACTCGACGGCAGATCATCGCCGGGCGCGAAGACCCGCTCGGCCACCATCTCTTGCTTCTGCTCGTCGCCATCCTGCTTCACCGTGACCGACACGTCCCATCCGCTCGCGTGCGACGGCAGGGCGTCGGCGGTCTGAAAATCCTCGACGCTGCCTTCGTAATTGATGGAGACCGTGGCCGATCCGTCCCGCGCGATCTTGATCTTTTCTCCGCGACCGAAGCACCCCGTGACGGCGGGAAGGGCGACGATGGCGAGCGTGGTCCAGGCCGAAAGACGTAGGCGAGTCATGGCATCTCTCCGTATGGATCTGGTTCCGTTCGTCCGTAACTATCAGACAGGACGCACGATCGGTCCAGACGGACGACATGTTTCCCGGGAGTTTCTGCCCAGGCAGGGCGGCGGGGCAACGCAGCCGGGATCAGCGGGGGGGCTCTGGCACGCGGGGCGCAAGGAAAAGGCCCGGAAAACCGGGCCCTGAGTAGCGAATCTGGTTGGCTGCTGGAAAGGCCTAGGCTTTCACCCGGCGTCGACGCAGGACAGCCGCAGCGCCCAAGCCCAGCAGGGCTAGCGTGGCAGGCTCCGGCGTGACCGTGATGTTGTCGATGCCCAACTCCTGTCCACCGATGTTGACGTTGTCGATCGTGAGGTCCCCGGAGGCAATCAGCGTAATCAACCCGGGCGTCCAGCTCTGGTCGGGGTTCTGGACCGGCTCAGTGACGAGCGCTCCGATGCCGGGCGCGACCACGGCCGGGAGATCATCGGCGAACGAAGTCTCGATGATATGCAGCCCGCCGCTGTTGACACTGAGATTACTCTTCCCACCGAACTCTTGGTATTCGATGGTGACCTGCTTCACGTCGAACGGAATCCGCGTCAGATCGAAATTCGCGCTGATGTTGTTCAAATCGAGATGCGCCGACGGAAAGTAATCCTGAAGCGGCCCGGCGACGGTCGCGACATTGAAAAACGCACCTTCAGGAAGCAGGAAGAGGTGCATGGCCAAGTCGATCTCGTCCTGCGTGAGCACGACAAGGCCGAGATTCCCCAGGTCCCGGTTGCCGTAGGTGGTCCCCACAGGCACCGGCGGATCCTCGAACGTCATGATCGCAGCCGAACTGACCGGCGCAGCCAAAGCCAACACCACAAGAGCGAGCACAGGTACCGTCAAGCGTCGGACCATCACGCAATTCAAGAACTGAAACATCGCCTCTTTCCTTTTCCTCTCCGAATACCGTAGCTGGACCGGACTCGATCCGGGCTGCGGCGCCCTTCGGTTCAACAACTGGATTCTCAATTGGCCGGTTCTACCCCTCCGGCGCTGCGCGCGAACTCTGCGGCCGTCTCACACCGGACGCAGGCTGCCACAACCATTATAGGCATGCCCGCACGAACCGGCCGCCGATGCGATCAACATCACCGAATGTTACCCAATTTACTGAAGTGTGCGGCCGGATTCAATAGATTAACAACATTTCATTCGCCGGAGACGGTGGGCAACCGTCCAGTCCGCCCGTCAGGGCCGAATTCGGACCTCAGATAATCCAGTAACAATGGATTCGCTGTCAAGATAGGGAAGCAAGCTGCGCGGTTGCGGTTCGCCACCGGGCGGTCTAATCAGGCCTCCCGGTCGCGGATTTCGGCTTGGGCCGATAATCAGCCGCCTTCGCCGGCTCGCCGCTCGCTTCGTACAGATCAGCCAGGAAGCCCGCCACGAGCTGAGTTCGCTCGTGGTCATCGCCCAGTGCGTCCCTCAAGGTCGACAGGGCGGCTGTGAGCTGCTGCTCGGCGTCGTCAAGACGTTTCATCTTCGTCAAGCAGTCGCCGTAATAGCCTTTGAATACACCAAGGAACCAGTGCCCGTCCGGTAACACTCTGCTCCCCGTGTCCGTGGCCTCCCGGAAGAGCACTACGGCTTCATCGAGATCGCCGCGGTTTGCCAGCGCGCGGCCGAGGTTGTTCATGGTGATCAACGTGCTTGGATGTTCACTGCCCAGCGTTAGGCGTTGAGTCTCGAGTGCCTGCGCGCACAGCGGGACGGCGTCGTCGTAGCGCTCGAGCGCGAGATATAGGACGGCAAGGTTGCTCATCGTGGTCAGGGTGGCCGGGTGGTCCTTGCCGAGGACCTGTAGGGTGGTTTCGTACCTTCGAACGTACAACACCTCGGCTTCGGCCATGCGCCCTACGTTGCGGTAGAGCCGCGCCAGGTTTCCGATCGTCTCGAGCGTCCGCGGATGCTCCTTGCCCAAGACACGCTCGCCGGTGGCGATCGCGGAAAGAAAGAGCGGCTCTGCTTCGGCGTAGCGGCCGAGGTCGCTGTAGAGCAGTGCCAGGTTGCCCATCCGCTCGACTGTGTTCGGATGCTCTTTTCCGAGGATGGATTCGCTCGAGCGCAGCGCCTTTTCGCACAGCGGAAGAGCCGCCTCGTACCGCCCGGCTGCGTAGTGGAACATCCCGAGATCGCTCATCGAAGTGATGGTACTCGGGTGACCCTCACTCAGCGTGCGGCGTCTAATGTCGAGCACCTGTTCGTACAGCGGGCCGGCTTCGTCATAGCGCCCCAGGTTGTCGTAGAGCACCGCCAGGTTGTTCATCGCGGTCAGCGTTCTGATATGCTCCTCACCGAGGACGCGTCGGTATACGCTCCATACCTCCGTGAAGAGCGGTTCAGCCTCCGAGAAACGGCCCAGCTCCACGTAGAGGGTGGCGAGGTTGTTGGCGGCGTTCACGGTGTTCGGATGCTCGGGCCCGATGACCCGCTTGGCGAGACCCAGCACCTCCTCGCACAGCGGTTCCGCCTGTCCATAATCGCCCCGCGCGATGTAGAGCCCGGCGAGGTTGTGCATCGTGTAGATCGTCTGCGGATCTTCTCGCCCCAGCAATCCGTCGAGCACTTCGAGCGACCGGACGTAGTAGTCCATGGCTTCGTTGATGTTGCCTTGATCCTCGAGCACGCGACCGAGGTTGTTCAGGACCTCCGCTATGTCCAGCTCGTTTTCCGGGCCGAGTTCCTGTCGCATCGCGAGCGCGTCGCGCATGAGCGCTTCCGCTTCCACGAGCTGGCCTTTCTCGAGCAGCATCGCAGCCAGCGCGTTGATGCTGAAGGCCACCGTCAAATGACGTTCGCCGAAGACGCTGCGCCGCAGTTCCAGGCATGTACGCAGATGGTGCTCGGCCTTTTCGAATTCGCCGAGGCTCGTGTAGGTGGCGCCGATCGTGTGATGAACCGACGCCCGCACTTCAGGTTCGTCCGCCAGTTCGTCCTGCACGCGTTCCGCCGTCTGGTCCAGGACCTCGCGGACCGTGATGTCCTTGTTCTCGCGGTAGGGGTCAGCCGCGCCCAACATGTCCTGGAGGAAGTCCTTGGTGCGGCCTGCCTTGCGCGCTTCGACCCGGGCGTTCTCCATCTCCTTCTTGGCACGCTCGGTTTCCGCCTCCGCTTTCTCGAGCGCCGCGGCCGTCCGGACGTAGCCCACCGAGGTGCCGATGACACCGGCGGTCAGCGACAGGAGCATGAACAGTGCAGCCATCACGACGACCTTGTTGCGCCGAATGAACTTTCCCGCGCGGTATCGCAGCGTGTCACGCTGGGCGAGGACGGGAAGCCCTTCCAGGTAACGACGCACATCGTCGGACAGGTGCTCCACGGATGCGTACCGCCTAGCCGGGTCCTTGTGCATGGCCGTCAGAACGATCGTATCGAGATCGCCCTGGAGTCGTCGGCGCAGCTTGTCCGGTGTGGTATCGCGGGTGCGGCTGACCGACTCGGGCGTGATCGTCTGTTTCGTACCGTGACTTCGTGTGATCTCCCCGACGACGCCGACGGCCGCGCTCGGTCGTGCCGGATCGACCTCACAGATCAGGCGTTCGGCCTGCTGCCGCGACTCACTGCTCACATCGTAGGGCCTGCGTCCGGTCAGGAGTTCGTAGAGAACGACCCCCAGCGAGTAGACGTCGCTCGCCGTCGTGATCGGCTCTCCCCGGATCTGTTCCGGACTGGCGTACTGCGGCGTCATATAACGCTGTGTCAGGTCCGTGACGGTTTCGGGTTGGGAAGCGCCCTCACCAGTCAGGATCTTCGAGATACCGAAATCCAGTAGTTTAGGCGTGCCATCGCCGGTCACGAGGATGTTGCCGGGTTTGAGATCGCGGTGAACGACCAGATTTCGGTGGGCCGCCTGGACCGCGAGGCAGACCGTGCGGAACAGTTGCAACCGATCCTTCACCGGCAGGCCGCGCTCGTCGCAGAATTGGTGAATCGGCTTGCCGTCGATGAACTCCAGCACGAGATACGGGGAACCATCGGCCGTGGCGCCGCCGTCAAGGAGCTTGGCCACGTTCGGGTGGTCGAGACCGGCGAGCGTCTGTCGTTCTTGGCGAAAACGGCGAAGGATGTCGTCCGTGGCCATGCCCGGCCGGATCAGCTTCACCGCGACTTGCTGGTCATACACGCCGTCGACACGGATCGCCTCGTAGACCGTGCCCATCCCTCCGGAGCCCATCGCCTTGATCAGGCGGTACTTGCCGACCTGGCGTTCGCCGGTGGACTCCCCGAGCGACTCCGACGCCATCGCCACACTCGCGCCGCGGGAAAGCGGCTCAAAGGCCGGGCCGTCCTCCTGGTCCGCGGCGAGCAGCGCGTCGACGGACTCGCGAAGTGCCGCGTCATCGCCGCAGGCTTCGTCCAGGAACGCCTCGACTTCACCCGGCGCGCGATCGAGCGCCGCCTCGAAGATCTCCTTGGTGCGTCGCCAACGGCTAGGGTCCATCGGGCTGCCCCCGATTCAGTTCGCTGCGGAGCCAGGCCTTCGCCATGCGCCATTGCCGTTGGACGGTCCGAGTCGTCAGGTCGAGCAAACCGGCGATCTCATCTTCGCTGCATCCACCAAAGAAACGCAACTCGACGATCAGCCGCCATTGGGGTTCCAGGTCCGCCAGGCGCACCAGCGCCTCGTCCACCGCGAGCACGTCCACCTCAGGTTCGCCGTCCACGCCCTCCGCCGCGTCGAGCGGAAGCCGGTCGCCTGTAGCAGATCGCTTCTTCGCGGCTTTGAGCCGCGCGTGATCGACTAGGACGCTTCTCATGGCACGCGCCGCCATGCGCACCAAATCACTTCCCGTTACGTCGTTCGATTTGCTCTGCTGTACCAGACGCATGAATGCTTCGTGAACGAGCGCCGTTGGTTGCAGCGTGTGGTCCGGCCGCTGTCGGTGCAGGTAGTTCGCCGCCATCGTGCGAAGCTCGTCGTAGACCGCGGGGATCTCTCCACCGCGGCCATCACTCGCGTCTTTGCCCGCCCGGTTTATCGGGCCTTGGCCGGCGTCAGGAGGTCCGCTCACGTCTGGCCTCCAAGAAAGTCCAAGAAAAGCGTGCCTATCGTGTCGGGTGTTCCGCCGCTTCTACGTTAATACTACTAGAGACGGCCGCACATTGAAGGCCGTGCGTCGTTTTTGTTACGACGCGTCTTTCTGCCATACGAAACGCTTTCACGGGCTCGCAAACACGACTTGGATGGGGGGGCGAGCCAAGAACGCGGGTTGGTCGTTCGGTCCGGACACGGACGGAACATGCGGTACGCAGGATCAGCGATTGCTCGATCGGAACCCTCCGGACGCCGAAGACATTGTCACGGGGTCGCGCTCCCCCGGACACGGTCGTGAGGCAGTTCCGCCGATCGGACATCAAGTTTCTCGCCGCAAGGCACCATGACCGGGATGTCGAAGGTGCCGATGGCTTGTGGGTTGGGCGCAGGCGGATGTGCATGGGGGGCAGCCGCTTGCGTACAACCACAAGTCGACTCATGACACCTCTTTAACATCCGGTGACCGCTTCCCGCGGTGATCCTCTCCCGTCTTGTAGTTTTCGGACGCTGCGCGTTCCGAGAAGGAGCGCCGCCGCGCTTCTTATTCGTCTGCACTGTGAGATTTGACGATTCTTAAGTTGGTTGATTCCGACGGCCGCGATGCATTAAATCTATAACATCGGGATCCGTAAGAGGTTGTCGGTTGTTTTCGGACGCTGGATTTGCTAGAGTGCTCCGGTACGCAGGAGGGTAAAGTCGCGGATTATCGCCGTTCTGTTTCTTCCTGTTCCCGTCACCGCCTGAGCCTCTGTGCGAGTGCTGCGCGCGTGCGCGCAGCGAGGGCGTGGCCAACAGGTGGCGCTGGGTGAGGGAAGGGACAAGAGGCGGCGGTCGCGGTAGCGGTGCGGAGGCGCCGATGTCGCGTCGGTCTTAGAAAAACGGAGGTGGAGCAATGGTACTTAGTCAGGCTAAACGACGGCTGCCGATGTTGGCTGTCGTGATTGGGGCGTTCATGTCGTCCCCCGCCTTTGCGCTGGTCGACCTCGAGTGGCGCCCGCCGTCGCAGACGGTCACCAACGGCACGGTCTTCGACGTCGATATCTATGCGGTATCGGACGACGCGACCGATCAGTCCGTGGGCATCGTTCAGCTGGTGTTTACCTGGGATTCCACCGCGATCGAGCTGGTGGGGCACGTGGACAGCTCGCCCTACGCCTGGCAGTTCATTGGCTTCCTGAACGACGCTTCGGTGGACGGGTTGAACGCGCCGTACGGCACCGTGCCGGGCAACGACGGTGACGCCATGCTCACCGCGGCGGCGCCGATCGTAGGCGCGCCGGCGAGTGCGACACCGGCCGGCCTACTCGTCGGAACGCTGCAATTCCGAGCCATCGACACCACGACGGATACGCCGATTGTCATTGAGGCGGTGATCGGGTCCACGACTACCTTGGTCATGGATGCACGCGCCAACGGCAATTTCGTCACGGGCGTGCTCGGTCCGCCCTCGCTGGTCACGAGCACCTGTGCCGCGGACATCGATTGCGATGACTGGAACGACTGCACGACCGATACGTGCAACACCGGTGCTTCAACTTGCTCCCACTCAGCCATCGTTGTGGGCACGGCCTGCGGCGACCCCGGCGACACCGACTGCGATAACCCTGATACCTGCGACGGTGCCGGAACGTGTGTGGCGAACCTGGAACTCCCCGGTGTCTCCTGCGGCAGCCCCATCAATACGGATTGCGACAATCCCGACACCTGTGACGGTACCGGCGTTTGTTTAACCAACAATGCTGTTGCCGGAACGGCGTGCGGCGACCCCGCCGAGACCGATTGCGATAACCCCGACACCTGCGACGGCACCGGTGGGTGCCTTATCAACAACGAGCCTTCGGGGCTGGCCTGTGGTGATCCGTCGGAGTCCGCGTGCGATCACGCCGACACATGCAACGGTAGCGGCGCTTGCCAGGGAAACCTGGAGCCCGTCGGGAGCGTCTGCGGTGATCCGACGGACAACGCCTGCACGGACCCGGATTCGTGCGATGGGTTCGGTGCGTGCCTGCCCAACGACTTCGTCTGCTCGGCTCCCACGCCGTTTTGCCGGGAGATCGATTCGCAGCCCGTGTGCGTCGAGTGCCTGGATAGCATCCATTGTGACGACGGCAACTTCTGCACCGCTGACTTCTGCGACCTGGCGAACATCTGCCGGAACTCGTCCGACCCGATGGACGGCACGCCGTGCCCCGACGCAGCCTTCTGCAACGGTGTCGAAACCTGCACGATGGGCTTGTGCCTTTCGCCCGGAGATCCGTGTGATGACGACAACGTCTGCACCGACGACAGTTGCAGCGAAGTCACCGACTCTTGTACCAGCACGCCGAATAACAACAACGATCCCGACGACGGACTCTTCTGCAACGGCGTCGACACCTGCGTCGGCGGGAACATCGTCTTCGGTCAGCCGCCGATTTGTGATGACGCCAATGGCTGCACGGATGACTCGTGCGACGAGTTTGCGGACGACTGCGCCTTCGTGAACAACACGCTCGCATGTGAGGACGGTGATCCCTGCACCATCGACGACGCGTGTGGCGGAGGATCGTGCCAGTCGGGCTCGCCGCCGTCCGGCAACGGTCGCGTCGACCTCGTCTGGATTCCCGGATCGAGCACGAGGCGGCTCGGCGACCCCATTACCTTCGGGCTTTACGCCGTCTCAGTCGATGCCAACCCGGACGATATGTTCACGTTGGATGTCGTCATCTCCTGGGATCCCAACTTCCTGGAGCTGCTTGGCCATGACGACACCTCGGCGCCGAATTGGCTCGTGTCGGGGTTCCCGGATGACTCCGCTTTTGACGGGCTCAACGCGCCGTTCACAGGCCTTCCGTCCAACGACGGCGACGCGCTCTACCAGGCCTGGGCTCAACTCGGGGTTCCCGAGGCGGCGACCTCCGCCGGGCTGCTGATCACCGAGATCCAGTTCGGCACGACGGCGCTGACGGAGGGCACGCCCATAGATATCCTCAACTGCGTCGGTATGTCACCCACGGCCACGGTCGTCGATGGCGGCAGCGCGGGGCAGCTTCAGGGCGTGCTCGGCTCGACGAGCGTGCGGATCGTCGAATGCTTCACCTCGCCGGACTGCGACGACGGCGCGTTCTGCAACGGCACCGAAGTGTGCTCCGCGAACGCCTGCGTACTCGGCGCGAACCCTTGCGACGACGACAACATCTGCACCGACGACTCGTGCAACGAAGGCAACGACACCTGTTTCAATACGCCTAATGACAACCACGATCCGGACGACGGGCTCTTCTGCAACGGCGTCGATACCTGCTCGAATGGCGTGATCATCGTGGGCGCGGCTCCGGATTGCGATGATAGCAACGTCTGCACCGACGACTCGTGCAGCGAGGCCATTCGCGATTGCGAGTACGTCGACAATACCCTGACTTGTGACGACGGAAACGGCTGCACCGACGGTGACGCCTGTTCCGGCGGCTTCTGCTCCGGCGTGGTCGATCCCGATTGCGACCCGTGTGAATTCGACTGGCAATGCGAGGATGGGATCGCCTGTACCGTCGATGTCTGTAACACCAGCCTCGGTGTCTGCGCCATCGACTCGCTGGACCACACATTCTGTGACGATGACCTGTTCTGCAACGGTTCCGAGTACTGCGATCCGGTCAACGGCGCCCCGGTCACGGGATGCGTCTCGGGCGAGGCGCCCTGCGATCCCTGTGACGAAGTCATCGGATGTCCGTGCGAGCCGCCATTGGCGGAGGCTGCGGGCAGTCGGTACATCGCCATTATGCCGCAATTGCCCGATGCCCCGTCACCGCAGGCCCTGCGCGTCACCTACTGCGCGGGCACGTTCAAGTACGTCGGTGCCCCGCCCGGTGAGACGCTGCCGCTTCCGTGGGATGTCGATCCGACGCCCTTGGATCAAACCGTCGACGGCTCGTTCGCCGTGCTGGTCGACGACCCCGCCGACGCCCTCTATCTGACCCCGGCGGAGTGGGGAGGTATCGTCTGGGTAGCCTCTATCGACATCGTGCCGGAGACGACTTACGAGGTGCAGGCCGATTGCGGCACGCCCGGCGCGCCGAGCCTGACGCTCCCGGTCCCGGTCACGACGTGGATCTTTGGCGACACTGAGAACAACGGCATAGTCAACTTCAACGACCTGGCCTGGCTCGTGAACGGATTCCAGGGCATCTGGGAATCGTCGGAGGGCCCGACCATCATTCCGAACCTGGATGTGCACGGTTGTATGCCGAACAGGGTCATCAACTTTGTCGACATCCAGATCACGGTGGCCGCCTTCCAGGGCCAGACGTATCCGGACGGGGCCAACTGCCCGGTTCCGTGCGGGCCGTAACAACGCATGGCATGAAAACCGCAGCCCCCGGAGACTCGACTCCGGGGGCTTTGGTTTGGTCACTCATACCGAGGTGTCTTTGGGGACAGGCTCCGAGGGCGGGTGCCGCCCACAAGCGGCGAAGCCGCGTTTGCTCCGACAGCGTACCGGCCGCGTTTCACCACTTAGCCTGAAGCTCCGCTCCCGGCGAGGCGCCCGCGTCGGATCCGCTCATCCGCTCAAAGGCACGCGAAGCCCGCTCCCATTCCCAAGGCTGCTCAGCGAGAAGGCGGCGAAGGCGTGAGCCGCGCCCGGCGATAGCGCAACGAACGGCCTCGGGCGTCGTGCAGATGCCCGTTGACTCGCAGGCTCTTGATGAAGGATGCTTCACTAACTCTTCGATGCCAACTCAGCCGGCAGACCGCCGAACCAAGCCCACCGGAGCCTTCGACGCCACGAGTTCGATCAACTCCAGTACGTCGCCGGCATTGATCCGGCCGCTCCCGTCGATGTCGCAATGATACGCCTGGACGCCGGTACCGCGGTTCAGCGTCTGGATCAGCCGCGCGAGGTCGCTTCCGTTGCGGCTGCCGTTGCAGTCGACATCACCATGGAGGCGTCCGAATCGCACCGTCGTTCCGCTGGCGGTGTGCGTGATGTGCGTCCAGGCCTGCGCGTTGATTGGCTTGTCGAGCGTGAGTGAGGCCCGTTTGCCCCGACTCTCGATTCCCGTGATCTTCGGCGGATTGGGCGTGCCGTCGTCGACCTTGAAGTCCGTTCCGCTGACGGCGCCTGCATCGCCACTGAATGACAGTTCGATCACCGTCCACGGGGCCGGCTTCGCGCCACGCGGCGACCTGGCATCGACCGCATCACACGTCGGCGTACTCGCCGTGATCCAGGCGGGGCGGCCCGTTCGGACCACCTCGAGGATCAACGGCTCTACTTCCACCGGAAGTACCGCCTTACCTTGCTCTTTGAGCAGCCCTGTCTCGTTGGGTCCGGGCGTGTATGAATAGGTGAACGTGCCCTCCGCATCCTTGGACACGTATGCCTTGAGCGTACCGCAATAGTGGTTGATGCCGTCTTGCGCACACATGGGGCCGCCGTTGCGGAACAGAACGCTCATCCACCGGTACCCCGGATGAACCGTGTCCGTGTCGGCGAACGCCACCGTCTGTTCGCCCTTGTGTACGAAGCGGCCGTCCGTCAGATCGATGAACGCGTTCTTCGGATTGGATTCGCCGCGCAAGGTCGTCACGTCGTAAGCCACAGGCTTGATGGAGCCGGACGTGCCCGTGGCGAAACTGTCGTGATCCAACTCGGCCTGGTAGGCCGCACAGACCTCACCCTCGGGTGACCAGTCGCGCAGCAGCAGCTCGATGGTCAAAAGATCGCCCGGCGCAACCGTCATCCGCGGCGTGCCGTGCCCGACGACCGGCGTAGAGTTGATCTCGACGAGTTTCATCGAGAATGTCGGTACCTGCCCGGCTGCTGTGGCGGCGAAGAATCCCGTCAGGCAGCACGTCCACATACACGGTCCCGCGATCTTACGCATCCGCTGTCCTCCGTTCCCAATGGCTGGAGGCGGCTTATCGCAGGGCCGCCCCTCGGTACCAAGACGTATTCGGTCACGCGTGGTATCCGCACACCACGCGCGCCACATGGTATAACAAGGCTCCGTTTCAAGGAACAACCCGGCGTCACCCATTTCCCGCGCCGATTCCAGGCCGGCCGCTGCCCCCGTACAGGGTATCGGTAAGTCGGCATGCCGCGTGGCACGGCCGCTCCATCCCGTTGCGAGGAATCTGCCGGAAAACCGTGCCCCCCCCCGGATGTGCGTCCGGTCCAAGAAAAAGGGCCGCCTCCGCGATCGAAGACGGCCCTGTTTCACAGTTGATAGACTGCCGGCCCCATTCTCACGCCGGCATGGGCACTAGGGGCACGGCACCGGGCAACCGGTCTGGGCGTACGTCTCGCCCTGGAAAGCCCTCACCGCCCGGTTGATATCGTTGAAGTTGACATCGTCGTCGGGCGTGCAGGGCCAGATGTCGACCACCTCACGTGCCGCGTTCGTGAAGTCGCCTTGGAAGCCCTTCACGACGAGGTTGATGTCATTGAACGTCACGCTACCGGTACCGTCGATGTCGGCCCAGAGTCCCATCGTCGCCTCGCCCGAATTCGAAAGGAAGGCGCCGCACTCCGCCTGGACGCGGTAGCGGCTCGGCGAGGCGACGCTCGACGGCACGACCAACTCGTCCTTCACGAGAATCGTGGCCCAATCGTCGACCAACTGGAAGACGGGCGTATCTCGCAGCGAACCGTCCACATCGACGTATTTCGTCATGCAGGGCCAATCCTGCGAGGTGACGAGAAGTGCGATCGCCCCGGGAGCACCCGGCGGCAACGGCGTGACCTCAAACCGCCTCGACGCGACCCCGGGACCCGGCAGGCCGACGAAGGGCGTCTGTGCGACGCCCGTGCCGGCGCATGATCCGTTGTTGCACACGTCGCTGCCGGAGCAGAGATCGCCGTCATCGCAACCCGTGCCGGATGCCACGAAGTTCGGATCGCATCCGCCGCCACCGTCGCAGATGTCGGCGTTGTCGCACTGATCGCTCGACGGATCACCGCACGCGACGCCGACGAGTTCGAAGTTGTCCAGGCAGCCGCCTGTGCCGTCGCAGCTATCCGGGTTGTCGCACTCGGTATCCGACACGTCGCCGCAGGCCGTGCCCGCCGGCTCGAACGGATGGTCGCAGGCGCCGGCCAGGCACGTGTTGGCCGTGCAGTCATTGCCGTCATCACTACAGGCCGTACCGTCCGGCACGTTGTTGGCGCCGCATGCGCCGCTGCCGTCACAACTGTCGGAATCGTCGCATTCGGAGGCCGTCGGGTCCCCGCAGGCTATACCCGAAGGCTCGTGGTTGGCCAGGCAGGCTCCGATGCCATCACAGGTATCGGGATTATCACACTGCGTACTGCTCGGATCACCGCACGGCAGCCCGGGAATCTCGAAGTTGTCGAGGCAGGTGCCGCCACCGTTACAGGTGTCGGGATGGTCGCAATCCGAATCCGACGGGTCGCCGCACGCGAACCCCGTAGCCTCGAAGTTCTGCAGGCACAGACCCGATCCGTCGCAGCTATCCGCATTGTCGCAGCCCGTGTCGGTCGGGTCGCCGCAGGTAAAGCCCGAGGCCTCGAAATTGTCGAGGCAGACGCCGGTGCCGTCGCACGTATCCGGGTTGTCGCATTCCGTGTCGCCAGCATCGCCGCAGGCCGACCCCGCCGTCGTAGGCGGATGCTCGCACAGACCCGTATCACATGCGTCCGACGTACACTGGTTGCCGTCGTCGCTGCACGGCAGGCCGTCGGCCTGGTGGTTCGCCAGGCACGCGCCGGCGCCGTCGCAGCTATCGGCGTTGTCGCATTCCGACGTGCTGGAATCGCCGCACGCCAACCCCGGCGGTTCGGGGTTCGGTAAACAGACGCCTGTGCCGTCGCACGTGTCGGGATTATCGCACTGCGTGCTGTTCGGACTACCGCACGGGAATCCGCCGATCTCCAGGTTCGTCAGGCATGCGCCCAACCCGTTGCACGTGTCCGGATTGTCGCAGCCCGTGTCGGTCGGATCACCGCATCCGAACCCGGTCGGTTCGAAGTTCGTGACACAACCGCCGCTCCCGTTACAGGTGTCGGGGTTGTCGCACTCCGTGTTGGCCGGGTCGCCGCAGGTAAAGCCTCCGGCTTCGAAGTTGTCCAGGCACGCGCCGCTGCCGTCACAGGTATCCGGGTTGTCACACTCGGTATCCCCCGCGTCGCCGCAGGCGGTGCCTGCCGTGCTGTTCGGATGTATGCACAGCCCCGTGCCACAGACGTCGCCGGTGCAGTCGTTGCCGTCGTCACTGCATGGCAGGCCGTCAGCCTGGTGGTTCACGAGGCAGGCGCCGACACCGTCGCAGCTATCCGCGTTGTCACACTCGGACGTACTCGGGTCGCCGCAAGCCAACCCCGGCGGCTCGAAGTTCGATAGGCACGCGCCGGTGCCGTCGCAGGTATCGGGATTATCACACTGCGTGCTGCTCGGGTCGCCGCATGGCACGCCAACCACCTCGAGGTTCGACAAACATCCGCCCGAGCCGTTGCACGTGTCCGGGTTGTTGCAATCCGTGGCCGTCGGGTCGCCGCAGCCGAATCCGGTCGGTTCGAAGTTAGGCACGCAGCCACCGCCACCGTCACACGTATCGGGATTGTCGCACTCGGTGTCGCTTATATCACCGCAGGTGGCACCTACGATCTCGAAATTGTCCAGGCACGCCCCGGCACCATCGCACGAGTCCGGGTTGTCACATGCCGTATCGCCGGCGTCTCCGCAAGCGGTGCCGGCCGCACTGTTCGGGTGCGTACACAGACCCGTACCGCAGACATCACCAGTGCAGTCGTTGCCGTCGTCGCTGCACGGCAAGCCGTCAGCCTGGTGGTTCACGAGGCAGGCGCCGACGCCGTCGCAGCTATCCGCGTTGTCACACTCGGACGTACTCGGATCGCCACACGCCAGGGCCATGTCGGCCACCAACCCCATGAACAGGTAGTAGACCATCATGAACGCCG
>JAJDDX010000194.1 GCA_029260055.1 Phycisphaerae bacterium | reverse complement strand
ATTTTTGTTAATTTTACTTGTTGTGCAATTGCAATTCCACCCATTGATGCTTTTTCAATTGTAATGTTTGGTGGTAATTGATTTAGTCTAATTCCAATGTTTCCTAATTCTGTAGTTAACACATCTTCGTGAAATGGCTGAAACACATCTAACACTAGTAAAACAAGATCTGCAGTTCTTGCAACTGACAATATTCTCTTTCCTAATCCTTTACCTGATGATGCTCCTTTGATAATTCCTGGAAGGTCTAATACCTGAATATTGGCACCTCTGTACTCCATCATTCCTGGAACTACTGTTAAAGTTGTAAACTGGAATGCTCCCACTGTTGATTTCGCACTGGTCATTTTGTTTAGTAATGTGGATTTTCCTACGCTCGGTAATCCAATGAAAACCACTGTCGCATCTCCACTCCTCCGTACATCAAACCCGTCCTGCTTCATGCCTGATTTTTTTGCAACTTCTGATTCTTGCTCTCTTTTGAGTTTGGCAATCTTTGCTTTGAGTAATCCTATATGATGTTCTGTAGCTTTGTTGATCTGAGTCTTTGCCATTTCATCTTGAATAGATTTGATTTTTTCAGGAATTCCCACTATCGTTCACTCCTTTTCACTTTCTTTTCAAATAAAACCGTATAACTAGCACTTAGCAGCAAATATTATTCAGTTCAAAAAACGATTCTTATGAAAAAGAGAACATTTGCAGTAGATATTGATGGAACTATTACTGAAAATGGTGGGGGTAGAATACATCTTGATGCTCTTGAAGCATTACGTCGATTAACTAACATGGGGCACAATGTGATTTTTGTAACTGGACGGTCTTCAATTGAAGGATATCTTTTATCTGTTTTTGGTGGAACTACAAAGATTACAGTAGGTGAGAATGGTGGATGTATTACAACAGATTCTGATGAACATATTTTACTTGGAAATATGGATGAGTGCAAAAAAGCATTTGAAATAATTAAAAATAATATTGAAAACGTACAAGAAAAACATGTTTTTCCAAGAATGACTGAAGTTGTTTTGGAGAGAACGTTTGATTTGGAACTGGCAAGAAAATTACTAAAAGAAAAAAATATTTCAGTTGAATTGTCTGATAGTAAATATGCATACCACATCAATTCTCCCGGGATTGACAAGGGAACAGGGTTTACTAAAATCATGGAAAAATTATCTATTTCTGCTGATGATGTGATTGCAATTGGGGATAGTGCAACTGATATTCCGTTATTTCGAGTAGCCAAGACAAGTATTGCATTAGGTAATGCGTCCGATCATGTAAAATCTGAGGCAACTATGGTGGTATCGGCCCATGCAGGAGATGGGGTTCTTGAGGCACTAGATAAATTAGCACCTACATTATCCGAGTTATAGAGATGACTTTCAAATCAATTCTTGATGAAATTGAAAATAATCTGAACAAAATATTGTCTGACCTATCAATTTCTGATGTAGCGTTTTCTGTAGAGCCTGCAAAACCTAACTTTGGCGATGTAAGCTCTAATGTTTCATTTTTGCTTGCAAAACAACTAAAGAAAAGTCCTAAAGAAATTGCTGAAATTCTTTCTTCAAAATATTCTGATTGTACTAGTACACTTGTTTTAAAATCTGAGGCTCATCCATCTGGGTATCTCAACTTTTTTGCAAATTGGGATAAACTAAATCAGCTGATTTTATCTGAATCGTACCTTGATACGTGTGGTGATGTTGAAATTGGTAATGGTTCTAGTATAGTAGTTGAGCATACCAGTGTTAATCCTAACAAGGCACTACATATTGGACATGTCAGAAATATAATCATCGGTGATACAGTATCTCGAATTTTAGAGAAAGCAGGTTACAAAGTGAATGTACTAAATTATATTGATGATTCGGGATTGCAGGTAGCTGATATTATAGTTGGATTCAAACACTTTGGATATGCCCAAGAGCCTCCTAATGGAAAAAAGTTTGATCATTATTGTGGTG
Organism: Phycisphaerae bacterium; assembly: GCA_029260055.1. Taxonomy (GTDB): domain Bacteria; phylum Planctomycetota; class Phycisphaerae; order UBA1845; family UBA1845; genus JADFOB01. The sequence continues at coordinate 13,240 of JAJDDX010000194.1, read as the reverse complement.
ATGATGTTTATGTCAAAACTACTGAAAAATATGAGGGAGATTCTGGTTTAGAGGAAATTAGAAAGAACGTTCTCAAAGAATTAGAAGATGGGGATTCTGAAACTGCAAAGTTTGGAGATGAGATAACTCGACGAGTTTTAGCAGGACAACTAGAAACTTGTTGGAACTTTGGCGTAACTTATGACTGTCTAAATTTTGAATCCCAAATAATTCGTTCAGGGTTATGGGATGAAATCTTTGAAAAACTCAAAGAGATGAAACTAGTCGAATTTGAAAATGAAGGAAAGAATAATGGTTGTTGGGTAATTCGTGGAGATGGTAAAGAAGAAGATAAGGTAATAGTTCGTAGTAATGGTACTGCCACATACATTGCAAAAGACATTCCGTATGCTGCCTGGAAGCTTGGACTGCTTGAGGATCCATTCAACTATGAAAAATATGAAAAAGAACAGCCTAACTCTAGAGTTTTGTGGCAAACTACTCTGAAAAATACTGATAAAATCTCTAAAGATTTCACTGCTGAGAAAGTTGTCACAGTAATTGATTCACGTCAAGCCAGATTACAAAAAATTATCACTGGTCTTATGGGTAAATTCAAGTCCATTCCTGATGCTTATAGTCATCTAGGATACGAGTCAGTAACTCTGAGTTCAGATACTGCAAAAACTTTGGGGCTTGAAACTGATGGTAAACAAGCTCAAATGTCGGGTAGAAAAGGACTGTATGTTTCAGCTGATTCCGTTTATGATATTCTAAAAGAGAAAACAAAAGAAGAAACTAAAAGAAGACATCCTGAAATGGATAATTCTGAAATTGAAATGATTGCTCACTCAGTATCTGTTGGTACAATTCGATATGAGATGATAAAACAGGATTTGGATAAAATAATAACATTTGATTTGACAAAGTCACTTAGCTTGGAGGGAGATACATCACCATACATCCAATATACTCATGCAAGAGCATCAAGAATCTTGGAGAAATCTGGTCGAATTCCAACCATTGATGTTGATTTTACTTTATTGAAGGAAAAATCAGAATTAGATTTAATTAAAAATATTGGTCTTTTCAATCTACAAGTTAGAGATGCTGCAAATAATCTATCTCCCAAAGTTATTGCAAAGTACTGTTATGATTTAGCAGTTTCATTTAATTCATTTTATGAAAAATCCAAAGTTCTTGAATTAGGGGATATGGAATTGGAGAATTCTCGTCTATGTTTGGTAAATTCATTCAAGATTGTTTTAGAAAAGGCTCTAGCCCTTTTGGGAATTCAATCCCCTGATAGAATGTAATGTCCTAGGAAGAAAACTAGCCCTTCCTAGGGATATTCTACTGAGCCGAAGCCCTATAGAATATCTTGGCGTGCAAACCAATTATTGACTATGATTTGTTTTACTCCAATAAACTTTACTTTACAAAAATTACTTGAGAATTGAATTGATCTGTAAAATATCTATGAATGCATAAATTTTATTATTTTAAAAAAACCCACTAGTTTTTACATTACTATGATGGTTAGTTGTTGCGTGATTCCAAAAATCGCGATTACCAAATCGGGTAATCGAAACGCAATTATGAAGAATGGATTCTCTCCAATCTTCATGAGATTGGAAGAGCCTCTTCAGTTCTTCCAATCTCACTTTTGATAAATAGAAAAAATATTGGACGGGAGACATACCACAATGCCATTTTAAATTCAATATTCATTCAAAGATGATCCAAATTCATACATATGCGTAATGACACATGATTAATGCAAAAATTTCAAAGACTTGACTGTATTACAAGAAAATAGAATTCTCAAAAATGATGAGGATAATATTGAAGCATATAAACAGGAAATGCAAAAAGCATTAAACTTAACAGCAGAAAACAATCTTCCTCATATTCAAAAATTGTCTCAAATGGTTTAATCTATTTTCTAGGTCTTCGTCTAGGATTTTTTTCATAATATTTCTCAACATTATCATTCCATTCTTTAGTTTCTGCAAGACGAGAGCGTGCATGTGGTCTTTTACCATTGTTTGAGAGTACAATACTATTGTTTTCATAAAATTTATCTGTCTCATTAATTAGAACATCTAGAAACTCTGATGCTCCTTTAGCTTCATCACTTTTAGGGTCTTTGTGGGATAAAATGGATTTTGCAAGTGTCTCAATTTTTGCTATTTTAATTCTATATTCGCTTAATATTCTGTGTTCGAAGGAAATCATCCCATTTTTGCTCCATTTTACTAGTGTATGTTCATTTCGGTCTTCTTATCCGTACATTGATTTGTCAATTGTTGCATCCGTAGTGTTGTTTTGAGCTGAAAATCCACTTAAATTTGAGCGAAGAATTTTTTGAACATGTCCTGATACTCTTGCTACGTTATCCCATGTATTGTGAAATGAGATTCTATCTAATGATTGTTCATCTACATGGGAAAAAATTGCCAAACCTGCAATATTCTCTCCAGCCTTAATCCATTGGTGACCGACACCACATGTTGTACAAATCTCACTAATCTCCATAATTGCTTTAGAAAATGATGGGTTTTTCATTACTAGTAATTTTGAATCTTGGGATGGGAATCTCATATTCACATTGATGTGAACTCTGTCTTCACGGTTTGCATTTTTGCTGACAATGACATTACTACCTACATGAAACTGCCAATCTATGATCTGGCTTTTCTCTTTAATTTTTTCAGTTTGATCATCATAATTGATTTTTGTAACTTTGATAAATTCTTCAACCAAATCTTTCATTTCTTGAGGTGTTTTTGCCATGAGTTTGGTTATTCCTTATCTAATATATCCATGCTATAGAAAAAAAGAATTAATGGCTGTGTCCACAACCACAAGAGTCATGTCCGCCATGACCTTCTGATTCTTTACCTGCACATTTGGAACATTTCTCTGCTCCTGTTGGGGAGAAGAAACCAATTCCACATGATACGCATTTTTGATTTGACATGATGAGAGTACAAAATTGCCGTATTTAATCAATACGCATTATTTAGGCTGGGGATGAAAATAATAAAGTTCAGAATAATTCGGTTTAGTTTATTCAGTTTTTTGAAATACTCTGTATTCTCCGATAATTGAGTTACACTTGTGACATGTGTATTGTCCTCTTTCTATCAAAGTTAATCCATCTGCAACTGCTTCGTTTGGCTGTTCCTCAATTTGTATTTGAGTTGGTCCATCAAACTCTGAATTGCATTGTTTGCAAAAGTGTTTTGACATTTTTGCAGTGTCTAATTTTTCAAGTGATGCCAAAAAATGCTTCTCTATATTTGGAACGAGTTTCGATTTTGTTACTTGCTCATCAGTAAGTTCAGCATTTATCCATCCACCTGATCCTGCTAGTTGAATTTCTGTCAATTTGATATACTGTTCTGCTTGGTCTTAAAATACTGTTTGAACTTGATGGTTTTTGATTCCAATTCCGTAAAAAAATCCGTCTCCTCGACTATGGGGACAAATGTATTAACTAGTTTATGTGGGCATTGGGCTCTTCGAGCTAACATCGCGAGATGTCTCTAATTCAACGAATCTCTTACGTCTATGTTTTTCTTAAAAAACCAGAATTATAAATAATTAGTTTTATGCTAAATTTCCAAACGCTCGATCAAAAAATCGTGTGTATCTACTTTAGAACCATCTTATTTCCAATACATAGGAATAGCTTCATTATTCGGCAATATTCATCAAATTTGAGGAAATCAGATAGAACCCGTTGTAATAATCATCAGCACATAACTTTGGTTTTTGAGGTAAATAACACTTTGAATTATGTTGCAACGTAGGTTTACCAAATCTAGTTCATTACGCCATTGCTGTCTTTAGAATCTGATTCAACAATCGCTTTTATTTGAGATGTGTCTTCACAGTTTTTTCTAAATCCTATGTTGTGTTGCAAGATTCTGACCATTCCATATCGTTTGTAACTGCAAGTTGACTCATCATATTCTTTGTCATGTTTTGTCAAAATTACTGCTTTCACTTTTTTCTTGCATGTCTTACAATACACAAAAATCTCATTCACAACTTTTCTGAATTATTTGTGAACTTAAGGCTATTGGAATGATTGTAGTTTTTACACTGTGTCTTTCTCTGTCTTTATTTTTCTAATGACCTCTTTAACTAACTCCTCGTCTTTTGTAACCAATTCCTGTAGTTTTCTCTTGTATTGCTCGTCCCCCCATTTGTTCAGGCTAAACATTTCTTTGACTATGTTCACAATCTCTGACTTATTTCGCTGATGGTCATGTCTAGCAATTTCTGCACCTTTCATACTTTTCTCAAATAATTATGAATTTTAAGCGTATTGGTTTTTTTAGTAGACCTGGGAAATGTTATTGTTGAATTTTAACTGTGTTTTTTTGTCGTGTAGTTTCAAGTGTAATGATGTTGATGAAGCCAAATTTCTAAAACATTTGAATAAAGAACACCGTGATGAAATTTTGGAAATTTCAAAAAAAGAAAATATTCCAATCAACATGGCAGAAATGATTGCAGTTGCAAATTCTACGGTGTTTATTAATTTTGGATAATTAAAAACAAGATCGATTTAGATCTATTCATTTGCCTGTAACATAGATGATGTACAATACTGATGAGGCGATAACCGAAATTCCGATAATCGTTGCCAGTTCTTTTGTTGAAAATACACTTGTTCTAACACTCACTATTTCCCTATGGGAATTCCAAACTTAAGCTTATTGAAAGTCAGTATATACAATATGGATAAAAAGTCTAAAAAACCAGTAGATTCTTATCTAAAATTTTGAGGCAAATTATGTGGCTAAAATTAAGAATAATTCTCCAGTATTGTTCTTTTATAATAATTCAAAAAAATGGTTGACTAAGATTTCAAAAAAAGAATCCTTTCATACTCACATTGGTATAATCAAACACTCTGATGCAATTGGCAAAGAATATGGTTCTAGATTGATGACGAACAAGGACAAGTACGTCTATCTTCTGCAGCCAACAATGTATGATTATGTAATGAAAATTCAACATGGAACCCAAATCGTATATCCTAAAGATATTGGATACATTATTGCAAGGGCTGGAATTGGTGATGGGCAAAAAATTTTGGAGATTGGAACTGGCAGTGGGTCGTTCACTTCGTTTGTAGCTAGTGTTGTAAAACCTCGTGGGCATGTATACACGTTTGATGTGGATGAAAATTTTATGAGAATCGCTGAGAAAAATATCAAAAAGGCAGGAGTTTCAAAATACGTCACCCAGCATAATCTTGATTTAAAAACTGTTAAAAAAATGCCTCTGGAAGAAATGGATATGGCAATCATTGATTTAGGGGATCCTTGGGTTGTAATTCCTCAAGTCAGACAGATGCTGAAGGGGAGTGGAACTATGTTTGCTATTTGTCCTACCATGAATCAATTGGAAAAATTGACCATGGCGCTAGTTGAAAATGAATTCACTGACATCGAATCCACCGAACATATTATTCGAAATATAGAGGCCAGGGAGGGGAAAACAAGACATTCCTTCCAGGGAATTGGACATACGACCTATCTTTGTTTTGCAAGAAAGGCCTTTTTTGGCAGGACATCCCAAAAATCTGCAGAAGCAGCCAAAATTTCAGAATCTCCGAAGAAAACTTCTCCAAAAACTGTCAAAAAAACCAATGCGAAAGCAGCAAAAAAGACTAGTGCAAAAACCACAAAAAAGACAAGTAAAAAATCCCCCTAGCAATTCATTGATACTTTAAAACAAGATTTATTCATCTATTTTTTAGAGTAGGTGGTATGGTAAGGAAGAATCTGACTGCTGCAATGGTTAAGAAATTCATTCCTGCCCGAAAATCTAAATCCCGAAAAGGTGATAATGGCATTGTTTTAGTTGTTGGTGGAAGTTATATTTACCATGGCGCGCCAATATTATCTTCACTTGCTGCATTGAAATGCGGAACTGATCTAGTATACACATCTGTCCCCAAGGTTAACGTTACTCCAACTCGTGCAGTTTCTCCAAATTTGATTGTGATTCCTTTAGTTGATCAAAAACTCACATTAGGTGCAGTAAACAAATTGATTGGTGCTTTACCTCGTAATTTACATTCTGCAACAATTGGGATGGGATTGGCAATTCAAGAAAAAAACTCATTGTTGCATTTTGTAAAGTCTTTACTTGATAGAGATGTTAGGCTGTCCCTGGATGCTAGTGCATTAATTCCTGATGTTTTACCGTTTCTTGCAAACAAGAATGTTGTAGTTACTCCTCATGCAGGAGAATTCAAAAGATTGTTTGGAGATGTTCCACCAAACACAAAAAATGAAAGAATCGAACTTGTAGAATCTAAAGCAAAAGAGTTTGGAATTACTGTTTTGCTAAAAGGTGCGACTGATATTGTATCTAGCGGTACTACTACCTATCTTAATGAGAAAAAAACTCCTGCAATGACAGTTGGTGGAACAGGTGATGTTTTATCTGGATTGGTGGCCGGATTGCTATCAAATAATAGAAATTCTTTGGAATCTGCAGCAGCTGCCACATTCATCAATGGATTAGCAGGAAAATCTGCCCAAAAACGCTTAGGATTACACATGACTTCTATGGATCTTTTAGATGAAATTCCATCTGTGATGAAGCCTTTTGATAGAATTGTGTGAGTAAAATGATTTCGGCAAAACATGTGGATTCTCATATGGATGAACTCGTCTCAGACTTGCAATTACTTATTCGCCAACCAAGCGTTTCTGCAAAAAATGAAGGAATTGAAGAATGTGCAGTTTTAGTTCAAAAATTATTAAAAAAATCTGGAATCGAATCAGAGATTTTACGATTAAAGAAAAAGGTTGCACCAATTGTATATGGTGAAATAAAATCAAAACAAAATCCGAAAAAAACTCTGATGTTTTACAATCATTATGATGTCCAGCCTGCAGAACCTCTTGATTTGTGGGATGATCCCCCATTCAGTGGTACAAAAAAAGGCAACAAAATATTTGGACGTGGTGCAACTGATGACAAGGGAGAACTAATTACTCGGATCAAAGCAGTAGAGGCTTGTCTCAAGACAACAGGTGATGTACCTTGCAACATAAAATTTGTAATTGAGGGTGAAGAGGAAACTGGCAGTGCTCACATTGAAGAATATCTGAAAAAATACAAAAAGAAATTTTCATGCGATGGAGTAATTTGGGAATTTGGATATGTTAATGCAAAAAATAGACCCATCATTGGACTTGGGATGAAGGGATTACTTTTTGTTGAATTGTCTGTAAACGAATCAATTAGAGATGCGCATTCAAGCTTGGCAGTATTGATCAAAAATCCTGCTTGGCGATTAATCGAGGCTGTAAATACTCTGAGAAACTCTGATGGCAAAGTGCTCATCAAAGGATGGTATGACGAAGTATCATCTTTTTCAAAAAACGATTTGAAAATAATTCGAGAAGAACCTTTTGATGAAAGTGTGTTCAAAAAAGAGTTTGGAATAAAGTCATTTGTAGGAAACAAAAAAGGAATGGATGCAAAAAAGGCTCTAGTTGGAGGGGCAACTTGTAACATTGCAGGTTTTGTTTCAGGATACACTGGTGACGGTGCAAAAACTGTTCTTCCTGGAAGTGCCCTTGTGAAAATCGACTTTAGATTGATTCCTAAAATGGATCCTAAAAAGCAAGTTATACGATTGAAAAACCACTTAAAATCCAAAGGATTTTCAGATGTCTACATCAAAGTTTACCATGGCGAGGCAGCTGCAAGAACTGATTCCTCTCATCCATTTGTATCTCAAGTAAAAGATGCTGCAGACAAGTCGTTTGGTAAGTCTATCCTTAATGTCTCAAATGCAGGTACTGGTCCGATGCATCCATTCGTTGAAATTCTAGATGCTCCTTGCATATCTATTGGAAGCACATACATGTTTTCAAGAATCCATTCACCAAACGAATTTGCGAGGATCGATTTGTTAAAGAAAACTACAAAGTGCATGTGTGCTATAATGAATAATTTTGGAAATTCCTAGTGAAGACATCTGGGTAATTTTTTGATAGCTTGAGCAAGTGATATTCTGCCTGGGCCTACTATCATAATTACAAGTGCTACTGCAAGTAAAATTAAATCTAATTCTACTCCTCCTTTACCTGTAATGCTTGATGCCCCTTTGACCATGAAAATTGCACCCAGCATGATGATTGAGATTAATGATGCTGATAGTCTGCTTAGAAGTCCTGTGATTAGTAAAATTCCTGGAACTAGCTCTGCTAATGCGATTGGAATTTGCAACTCTGCAGGCAATCCCATGTTTGGTAAATTCTCTGCAAATCCTGGACTAAACTTTGAGATTCCATGAAGAATAAAGATCACGCCAATTGCAGATCTTAAACCCATAAACACTACGTCGTTTAGAACCTTCTCCCGAATTTCAGCAGATGTCATGATGCTATCTTGAATTTTCACTATAATTATTTTGCCCACAAATTACATGCTAAATGTAGAAAGCCCTTTATTATGCGGCAAAATTATTTCAAATATGTCAATGTATATGCCAGGAGCAACTGCTGTTGGGATTACTTTTGACGGTGGTATTGTCCTCGCAAGTGAGAAAAGGATCGCATTTGGAAACTTTTTGGTAAGCAAATCCACAAAGAAGACCTTCCCCATCACTGACAAAGTCGGTGCAACATGTGCTGGCCTTGTGGCTGATATGCAAATTCTATCTTTACAAATTTCTGCTTTGGCTAAAATTAGAAAGATGGAACTCAAAAGAGATGTTCCGCCAAACACAGTAGCCAAAATGATGTCTAACATGATGTATGAACGAAGATATTTCCCATTGTTAACTCAGGTAATTGTTGGTGGTGTAGTCGACAAACCGATCATGTACACATTAGACCCGTTAGGTTCAGTACTTCCTGATGATTATGCAGCAGTAGGCACTGGTGCAGAAATGGCATTGGGTGTTTTGGATCCTCAATTCAAACCAAACATGAGTAGAGATGAAGCTGTAGATTTGGCAAAACGTGCAGTTCGTTCAGCAGCTCTTAGGGATTCTGCCAGTGGTGATGGATTGGATGTCCTTGTGATAACTAAAGATGGTACTGAAGAATTCACAGAAGATATAAAATAAAAAAATTATTTTAAAAATTTAGTTTTAATCGTAAATGGTTTTCCCCGTTTCCCAGAATCTGTCTGAGATGTAGTGCATATTCTTTATCACCTCGCCTTTTTCCATGGTCTCTAGTTCTGAACTACTTACCAATGACTTTCCAACTGCTAAAAACTTGTGTTGAGATTCCTCCACAATGCATACTATCTTGTCTTTTTCAAACTCTGTAAATTTTTTAATTCCCGGTCTCATTAAATTTGCCCCCTTGCACATGAACTTCACTGCACCCATGTCTACTGTGACTGCTGGAAACTTTGCTAACATTTCAATTTCGGATAAAAATGGCAGATAATCTCCATCCACTTTGAGAATTTTTAATCCGTCCCCTGTGATAATTTGTGCATCGTCTAAAATTTGATGAACTTTGACGTTTTTCATTTTAGGAAATTCCATCCCCCATTCCTCTGAAACCGTCTTTAGCAGTGTAGTGGTTTCACTTTTAGAAATTAAATTGGACTTCAATCTCTGGCAATCTCTTGTCTGATGTCTAACAAGTCTCTGAGAATTGAACTGGCTGTTTCCATGCCTCCTGCACCTTTGCCGATAATTGTCTGAGTGCCTGAATGTTCAGATGTGAAAGCAATTGCGTTTAATGTTCCGTTTACACACAGGGGATCGTCATTTGATACTTCTTTTGGTCCGACAACAAGTTCTTTGTTGCAAGATGCAATTAGTTTAATTGCGCAATTATTTTTGGCAGCCTCTTTGATGTCGTCAACTGTGACTTTTCTAATTCCTGTACAGTTGATGTCTGGAAGTGTTACTTTCATTCCCATAATCCAGTTGGCAAGGATGACTAGTTTTGCTGCTGCATCTAATCCGTCTAAATCTAGCGACTCGTCTGCTTCTACATATCCTTTATCTTTTGCATCTTTGAGAGCTTCTTCATAAGTCACACCTGTTCCCATATTTGTTAAAATATAATTTGTAGTTCCATTGAGAATTCCTGCAAATGATGTGATTCTTTCACCACTAAGGCTATTCTTTGCATAATCTAGGATTGGGGTCCCGCCTCCGACTGTACCGCTAAATTTGAACATTACCCGATTGTATGTGGCAAGCTCCAGCAATGATGGAAATGCCAAAGCGAGTGGTCCTTTGTTTACTGATATAACATGCATGCCTTTTTTCATGGCCGTAGTAATGTGAGTCATTCCTGGCTCTGCATCTTTATAGTTACTCGCTGTAGTCTCGATTAGGACATCCGCATCTACATTTTTTAACATGTCGATTCCTGACATTGAATTTTTAGTATCTGCATATTTTTTTACAGTTTTAAATTTTTTCTTTGTTTCAATTAGTTTATTGAAGTTTAAACCTGATGGATCTGCTGCACTTCCTTTGCTGTCGAAGACTCCTACAACTCTCGGTTTTAATCCGTATTTTGAATATAGATCATCTGCTCTTGATTCAAATAATTTTACCAAGCTTTGACCTACAACTCCAAAACCACATAATATGATTCTCAAACCATTTCTTTCCTTTTTGTTTCGTTTTTGTGGTTCATGATGCTCTTCTTGATTTTATTATCCTTAATTGTGTTTTATTAATAATTTTTGAAAATTCTCTCACAATTAATACGTCTTTGTTAAATCATGACTATTGCACATCTTCATCTTTTTCATGCTGTAATGAAATTGAGTTAATACAATATCTTTGATTTGTAGGCTGTGGGCCATCATCAAATACGTGGCCTAAATGTGCTCCACATTTGTTACAATTGACTTCAGTACGAACCATTCCGTATGCGTTATCTGAAACGTATTCTATCTTCTCTTCTGAGATTGGTTTCCAGAAACTTGGCCATCCTGATCCTGAATCAAATTTCGCATCTGATGAGAAGATCTCTTCACCACAGCATGTGCATTTGAAGCTCCCTTCCAGTTTGGTATTGTTATATTTTCCAGTAAATGGAGGTTCTGTTCCGTGATTAATGCAAATTTCATACTGATCTGGGGTTAGCTGCTCTTTCCATTCTTCAGGCTTTTTAACAATTTTCTCTGTCATAATATTTTTTGACTGTTCTGATATTAGTATATTTTTCTATTTTTTTAATCCCTTTCGCTTTTCCTCTGTTCTTTTTTCAGATTCAAATCTCTCCAAATCATATTCTTTCATGTCGGCATACTTGATAATTCTGCTAAGATTTGGATGGACTTTGTTAATCTGTCTGAACATCTGTTGCGCCACTCTTCTATAATCTACATGTCCTTGTGGGACTGTCCTTAGTTCGATTAGATGACATGCTTCCCTTAGATTCATTTTCATGAAATATTGGTAGTTGTATCCAAAGTTTACAACATACTGTCCTTGTTCTGGAAGTTTGATCCTGATTTTATCGAATGTTTCTTTTGTTTTGTTCATGCAATCTTTGAAATCTTTTTCAATTCCTAAAACTTTAATTTCATTTGGAATGCTGTATCCGTGATCTGTTGTTAGTAATTGTCTTTCTAGTGTAAGTGCTCTGTGTCTGTGAAAGTCCCTGAACATTCCAAAATTATTACATAAATCAAAAGTATAATAGGTGTTTTCAAACGCCCTTGATGGTCTATGACGTCTGTTTGCACGAATTTTTGTAAATTCGTCAATAATTTTATTTTTTTTGTCTTTTGATATTTTTCTTACTTGTTGTAGAATGTCTTGGTATGATGTACTTGGTGATTGCTCATACATGATGCTTGCAATTACTGTGTCAATTGAGTTTTTCTCTGATTCATGGTACACTAGTTTAGTAAATGTGCCTTTCTTTGGATTTGATTTGATTTCTTTAGATGCGACTGATTTTGATTTATTTTTTATATCTCTGAGATATTTCTGGAATGCCTTCCCATATCTGTCGTCTGCTCGCCTCACAAATGACTTGATTGTGGTGTCGAGCTCTTTCTTGATTTTTGAGGCTAGATCTTGCTCTTCTTTTAGTTCAGATGAACCTAAAACTGTAAGCAGATATTCAAACGCTCTTCCGTTTCCAGTAATTCCAACATTGGTCAAAGTTGATGCTGGCAGTAGTCCTCTAAGGATGTCTAGAGCTTTGGCTTTAGTGGAACCTCTGTAGATCATGTTTGCGGATTTTATATCTGGTTCGTATCTTAATTTGGAAAATAATTTTTCTTTTCCATCCTTTGAATCTTTAAAACTGTACTTTTCAATTGGGTATTTTTCTCTGACATAATTTATCATTGGTTCAATGTTTTTTGAATAAACATCAAATGAAAAATTACAACTTTCCTCATACGTGTCAGCAAAACGAGATTTCATTATTTCAGGGTCTCTGTAAAATCTATACTTTCCGCTTTCTTTTTTGTCCCATGCGACATATCTTGATGATTTTTCTAAATATGACAGCCCTATTCTTCGGTCTTCAATTTTTTTTACTGCAATGTTTGACAATCCTTCGATTGCAATTTGCGCTTCCCCTAACTCTGCAACAGAATCATCGCCATACTCTAAGAGAACTCTGTTGTAAAATTCTTCTCCTCTAGTTTTATTTTGTAAAAACTCATCAAGGAAAACCCGTCTCATGCTTTTGTCTGTCCTACTATATCTTGACATCAAAGCACCACGATCAACCTGTCGTGGAGTGATTATTGCAAAGACATTGCCTTCAGTGTTTGAAAAGTGATCTGATAGAACCTTTTTTTCTTTAATTGAGAATTCAGACAATATGGGTATGCTGGTTCGCAATTATTAATAGTCTATTTCTTCTTTCCAATTTGAATTAGATCGGGCCCTTTGTCTCTATCTTTGTTTTGACCTTTCGCTTGCCATCTCAATAGCACTTGTTTGAATCCTTCTGCGTCTTCTTCATTTTCAGTGTATAGCAGTGTTGTAACCCAGAATCCTTTTTTGGCTGTTTTTCCTCCGATTGAATTCATCCAGAAATCATTTGGCAAGGTCTCCATTGCTTTGTTATTTGGGTCCTTTGTGGCTTCAACCCATCGACTTGCGACAAAATTTAAAATTTGTTCAAGTTCTTCTTTTTGAATCATGAGCCTACTGTATTGTCTCTGAATTTTAAAATTGCTAAATCCAAGGTCGTGCTGAGTTGGTGAATTTAATCTTACTAAAACTAAAAATATTCCTTACACTTTGCCGGTTATACAA
>JAJDDX010000193.1 GCA_029260055.1 Phycisphaerae bacterium | reverse complement strand
GGTCGCCGCCTGTGACGACGAGATCTTGCCCCTGCAAGCACGGATCGAAGCCGTAACTGACGACGCGGACCTTGAGGAAGTCTACAACACTGAACGCCATCTTCTGTACGTGGCGTGTACCCGCGCTCGCGATCATCTTCTGGTTACAGGCGTCGATCCTGTTTCGGAGTTCTTAGATGATCTTCGTCCAACGTGATTCCGGCGATATTGCGGCCGAGGTGAGTGCCAAGGCCAGAGACGCCGAAAGCCTTCAGGCCGCAGACATCATGGGACGAGTTCGCTAGAATCCACATTGTTGTACCAGCATGGGCGTTGCCAAGTACTCCTCACTGGCTCGTTGTGCGGCCGGAAGGGAGGGTACTTCGGCTGAAGGGCCTGGTCTTAAGAGAGGTTTCGCTGTGAAAAAAGACGACGAATTCACGCTATCGTTTCTTCGCGGTGGGGCTTGGTTTGGACGAACTGTATTACTGAATGGAAGAGCTGGTGAACTTGAGGGCCAGCCGGTGAAGGTGATGTCGCTAACCGATGCAAACCTAGTTGTGATCGAACTTCAGGACGGAACGACGCGAGAAGTTCCTCCAGGTTGGCTCTGGCTGTCTATTCGTGACGAGTACAATCCTCTGCTCAAGAAGTTGAAGAACATAGATCTGGACAACCTGAAACCGGAAGATCTTGACTTTGATGACTCCGACGAGGGTTGAACCGGTTGGAACCAGATCCGTGTGCGGTAATTAAGGCCCAACGACGTCGTGGCCGCGTGGTACGTCGCAGTCATCGTGACCGGGTCCATGCTGCATTTTCCATTCCTACTCCTGAGACGAACGGCCTTACCACGGTCCTGCGAAGTCGAAGGGCCTCGACTGGAGCCGGCTCGTATCCAGCTTTCTTCCGCTCCCGATTAACAGCACGCAGGATGTTGAGGAACTGACGTCGGACTGGGGCGTACGGTTCAAACGGAATCCGGTGGAACTCCGTCGTGAGCTTCTCGACGGAGCGGCGTGTCGCCAAGTCCAGGAAGTGCGCCTTGAGCGTCAGGTAGTCTGACGGATGAATACGCACGGAGGCGTGCCACTTGCGGTCGGCTCCGAGCTTGTAGCTGATCGAGTAGCCGGCGAAGCTCAACGGCTCGCGGCGAACGTCGCGGAACGTCGGCTCATCCTCGAAGAAACGATGCTCGCCGCGTGTTGCCATCAGCACGAAGAAGCGTCCGAAGCGAAGGTATTGGACGTTGGCCCCGCCCATTCGCTTCCGTCTCGCTCTTGCCCATTTGGAAATCGCAATCTCGTATCGGTCGAGCAGCTTCGCATCCACCGCCTGCGGGCACTTCCGTTCAGGAATCTCGCCGGTCACGTAGAACCAGTATCCGTGTTGCACGTACGCCACGGCAAGTTGTTGGACGAAGCCGCCCACGGTTGTTGCTTCACATCGATACATTTCTCCTCCGTAGGCGTTTCCAGTAGACAAAGGTGGGGACGTTGTTATGGCACAATCTCCCCTGAAAGCCTCAAACCCTTTCCTGTTCGAATACGAACCTCTGTGAGCGGATCACGCGCTGAACGCGAGCAAGTCTCGCAAATCCTGCTCGCTTGGCGGCCGACCAATCCCTTGCAGGTAGAGCGACTTGATCTTCGTCCTCACCTGCACCGGAACGTCTTCGGGCTCCTTCCATCGCCCATCGAGTTCCTCAAGGTAATCGGCCGCCGCATCGCCGATGACGCCGCCGCCAACCGTTTTCCACCAACCCATGTTGTTTTCCTTTCTTGGCAAAGCCTCCTTCCAGTTTTGCGCTGCGCCCCTTGTGGCGGAGCTGTATTCCTAAAAATAGTCCCGCCCCAATTCATAGGCGTAGCGCTTTGACAACCTCCGGCGGACGCGGAGTACACTCCATTTGTCCGCCATCATTACGCTGCCAATCGAGGCCGCTTCTCCCGAAGCGGTCTCGGTTGACCGCACTGCATCGTCCTTACCCAGGAAGCCCATCCGGCAGGCGGAAACGAAGCTGTGCTCCGCCCGCCCACCGTGGGCCACGTCATCGAAATGGGTTAAAACCCGTCGCTCCTTTCGTCGTTGCATCGTGCTCAGCACCACCTGTCAGCACGCAAACGGACCGCCACTGCCTTGCAGCGGACACCGCCGGGCTCCCGCCCGCTTTCTACTCAGAGCACACTCCCAGACTCGCCCGTTTGAAACACCAGGCCGACAAGCCAGGCACCGGCTACCACACCGGAAGGATGAGCCCTTCCTCGGTTATTCACGTCCATCACACAATCGGTCACGTCGCTTGACCTGTACCGTATGTCCCAAGCTCCCGCTCGGGCATAGTTTCCGCACTCGCGTTTGCGAGAGCGATTTCGCCGGGCAGAACACAGAAGCTCCTCAGCTACCCATCGGCAGAGGTCTTTCTAACGCGGTTCGGCACCGTCTCCGATTGCGTTTACTGGCAAGGGCTTGACGCCCCTTTCATCGTTGAGCTATTCATCGTGGGATTTTTCGTCCCATCGCCGAGCGTTATCATTCGCCCGGCCCCGCCTGTTTCCAGACGAGGACTCCCGACGCCAGCCACGTTGAACGAACCCCGAAGGGCCGCGAACCCCGTGGGCCGGATTGGCTACCGGCTTTGGGCGTGACGACTTCGCATGTCGTGCGAAGCATGTCCCGGTCGCCCGCATTCAAGCATGAAGTATGGGATCGAACCTGGAGATTGGAACTTCGTTTGACAGAAGCGGTTTACTTCCAGGAGCCTCCCTCGAACCGGACAAGCACCTCTCGATGCATCCGGCTCTACGGGTCAGCAGCTTTGACGGTTGGTTAACTCCGTCCCCATTCAGTGGTTGGTAGCCACATCCCGGGTGCCGCTGTCCATTTCGATAACGTCAGACACGCGTTGTACGTTTCTGACAGCAGCGAAACAACGTTTCGCCAGCTTCCTGGATATCACATTTCGGAATGCAAATCACGTTCTATCGGAGGGCGAATAGCCATGGCGGTCGAACCCCACACGGTCTTTCCGACCGCGAACACAGCGTTTGACTTTGCCCGAACGAGTGTGCTACGGTCGAATCGGTAAGAGAGACTCAAGCAAGCGTCCACCCGGTCCTCGCTGTCGCGCAGGTAGCGACCGTTCAGGCACATACGTTAGGTGGCCATCATCGACCGAGAAATGGATGCGATGGCTTGAGCGCTTGCCCATGAAATGCCGGCGTTGTCCCGGCATTTCATATTCGTGTTTGCTCTCAGCCGTCAGTTACGGGCTTCCATACCGGCGGCAAGAGGAACTGGACGGTGCGACGCTGCGTCCGTCCTAAGGCGCCGGGTAGCCCTTGATGTCGATGGCGACTGTGCCGGTAGCGTAGCCGAAGTGGCTAGTGTATTCCTTGATCACACCTGGCTTAGAGTTATGGTGTGCCAACCACGCTGAGCGGTCGAAATCAACAGCTGATTCAGCATGGAAGTAATCCACATTGCTGTAATGATAGACTGAGAGAATATAGGTACCGGGAGTAAGCACTAGCGGATTAAGTGAGTACTCATGGTAGAAGTTCTGCCAGCCCTCGCCTTGTCCCGCAATTCCAAAAGGAGGAGGAGTTGTCGTAGAAAGTGCGCTCTCAATATTTTTGACATCGCCAACCAGCGGAGTCGCTGCGAACGCATTTAGGTCCGAATGAATGTTAATGTATGGGGTAGTTCCGGGAAAATTGATACTAAAGCCACCTCCAACACCAGCCAAGCTAGTTATCATAGTAGGTTCTGCAACGGTGAATTCAAAGGCACTAGTGCCCCAAAGGGCTGGACCAGTCTCAAAATACCCGGTCATTAGCCATCCATAATCAACCCACTCGACGTGGTCCGGCCAACCAGTAGCGTAGCGGAGGTAGCCCTCTGGTTCGTGCGGGCCGGTGAAGTTGCCTTGGAAGGCGGCGAAGTCGAGGAGGTCCAGATCGCCGTCGGTGTCGGCGTCGAAGGCTCCGAGTAGCATTGTGGCACACGGCGGGTCCGGCAGCGGCTCGCCCGGCCCCGCGAGGTTGGCCGCCAACGCCGCGAAGTCGTCCGCGTCCACGTCGGCGTCATAGTCGTAATCCCCCGCCCGGATAAGCGTCTCCAGCGAGTCGTCGATCCCGTTGCCGTTGCAGTCGGCAGCGATAACGCGAATCGCCGGAACAAGAGCCAGAATGAGAATCAGAATGCTGCGTCGCATGGTTCGTTCCTATGGCACGGGGTAGCCCTTGATGTCGATGGCGTCGGTACCAGTTGCGTAAAGAAGGAATGGAGCGGTAGTATACTCGAAAACCTGCCCCGGTAAGACCTCAAAAGCAATCCAAGCAGATGCTCCAAAGTCTTGCGTCGACTCTGCGTAGTGGAACTGACCACTATAATCATGAGCCAGTGACAACCAATAAGTTCCGGGTGGAAGCAGAAATGGCGCAAAAGAATAGGCGTGATAGTAATTTTGGAACCCACCTTGTCCAGACGTTCCAAAAGGCACGCGCTCTCCTAGTATCGCACCAACTTGACTGTGAAGGTCTCCACTAAGTGGCGCGTCTCTAAAAGCATCTAGGCTAGAGAAGATATTAAGAAAAGGAGTTCCTGGTTCGGCACCATTATGGCCGCCAACACCTGCAAGTCCTGTAATTACAGTAGGCTCTGAGATGGTAAATTCAAAAGCGCTCACTTGCCAATTTGAAATTGTGTCACCAAACGCAGACATCACCCAACCATCATCAACCCATGGGAGATTAGCCGGATACCCGGTCGCGTAGCGGATGTAGCTCTCGGGTTCGTGGGGGCCGGTGAAGTTGCGTTGGAAGGCGGCGAAGTCGAGGAGGTCCAGGTCGCCGTCGGTGTCGGCGTCGAAGGCTCCGAGCAGCATCGCGTCACACGTCGGGTCCGGCAGCGGCTCGCCCGGCCCCGCAACGTTGGCCGCCAGCGCCGCGAAGTCGTCCGCATCCACGTCAGCGTCGTAGTCGTAATCACCCGCCCGGATGAGCGTTTCCTGCGAGTCGTCTATGCCGTTGCCGTTGCAGTCGGCAGCGATAACGCGAATCGCAGGAACAAGAGCCAGAATGAGAATCAGAATGCTGCGTCGCATGGTTCGCTCCTATGGCACGGGGTAGCCCTTGATGTCGATTGCCTCCGTACCAGTTGCGAAACCAAGGGATGAGGTGTACTCAAAAACCTGCCCGGGTAAGACCTCAAAAGCAATCCAAGCAGATGGCCCGAGAACCTGTGTTGACTCTGCGTAGTGAAACTGACCACCAAAGTCATGAGCAACCGAGAATGTGTAAGTCCCAGCTTGTTCGAGGAGAAATGGCTCAAAATCGTACCTGTAATAATAATTTTGCCAGTCCCAACCTTGTCCAGCAAAGCCAAACGGCACCCGCTCTCCTAGAATCTCACCAACCTGACTGTGAATGTCTCCACTAAGTGGCGCGCCCTTAAAAGCATCTAGGCTAGAGAAAATATTAACAAAAGGTATCCCCTGAGCACCTCCTGTGTGCCCACCAACACCTGCAATACTTGTAATTACAGTAGGAGCAGCGATAGTAAATTCAAAAGCACTCACTTGCCAATTTGCAGAAGTCTCCCCATGCGCAGACATTACCCAACCGCCCTCAACCCACTCGATATTATCCGGATACCCCGTAGCGTAGCGGATGTAACTCTCCGGCTCGTGGGGGCCGGTGAAGTTGCGTTGGAAGGCGGCGAAGTCGAGGAGGTCCAGGTCGCCGTCGGTGTCGGCGTCGAAGGCTCCGAGCAGCATCGCGGCACACTGCGGGTCCGGTAGCGGCTGGCCCGGCCCCGCGAGGTTGGCCGCCAGGGCCGCGAAGTCGTCCAAGTCAACGTCGGCGTCGTAGTCGTAATCACCCGCCCGGATGAGCGTCTCCTGCGAGTCGTCGATGCCGTTGCCGTTGCAGTCGGCTGCGACAACCGGAATCGCCGGAACAAGAGCCAGGATGAGAATCAAGATGATGCGTCGCATGGTTCGTTCCTATGGCACGGGGTAGCCCTTGATGTCAATCGCGACTGTGCCGGTAGCGTAGCCGAAGTGGC
Organism: Phycisphaerae bacterium; assembly: GCA_029260055.1. GTDB lineage: Bacteria > Planctomycetota > Phycisphaerae > UBA1845 > UBA1845 > JADFOB01. The sequence goes on along the minus strand of JAJDDX010000193.1, from coordinate 2,919 downwards.
TAGTGTATTCCTTGATCTCACCGGGATCGAAGAAAGAGCTTGCCATCCAAGCTGATGGACCAAGGCTCTGAGTTGATTCAGCGTGAAAGTAGTCGTGCAGGCTATAATGATAGACTGAGAGGAAATAGGTGCCCGGAGTAAGCAAGAACGGTGTAAGTACGTACTCATGGTAGAAGTACTGCCAGCCCTCGCCTTGTCCAGCAATTCCAAAAGGAGGAGGACTTGTAGTAGAGAGTTCGCCCTCAATACTCTTCACATCGCCAACCAGCGGCATCGCCGCAAACGCATTCACGTCAGAATGCGCGTTTATGTAGGGCCGAGTTCCGGGAAAGGCGACATTGAAGCCACCTCCAACACTAGCTACGTTTGTTATCATAGTCGGTGCCACAATGGTAAGCTCAAAACCGCTAGTACCCCAGTTCTGAGTGCTATTCTCCAAAAAGCCATCCATTATCCAACCGTAGTCAACCCACCCAATGTTGTCCGGCCAGCCTGTTGCGTACCGGATGTAGTCCTCCGGCTCGTGCGGTCCGGTGAAGTTGCGTTGGAAGGCGGCGAAGTCGATTAGGTCCAGGTCGCCGTCGGTGTCGGCGTCGAAGGCTCCGAGCAGCATCGCGGCACACTGCGGGTCCGGCAGCGGCTCGCCCGGCCCCGCGACGTTGGCCGCCAGCGCCGCGAAGTCGTCCGCGTCCACATCCGCGTCGTAGTCGTAGTCGCCCGCCCGAAGCAGTGACTCCTGCGAGTCGTCGATGCCGTTGCCGTTGCAGTCGTCGGCCACGGCGGGAACCGTTGGAAGAAGAGCCAGGATGAGAATCAGAATGCTGCGTCGCATGGTTCGTTCCTATGGCGCGGGGTAGCCCTTGATGTCGATGGGGACCGTCCCAGTGGCATATCCAAAATACCCGGTGTACTCTCTAATCCCCTCCCAGAAAGAGCTTGCCATCCAAGCTGATGGGCCAAGTCTCTGAGTTGATTCAGCGTGAAAGTAATCCACATTGCTGTGATGATAGACTGATAAGACATAAGTCCCAGGGCTAACGACAAACGGAGTGAATACATATTCCTGATAATAGTTTTGCCACCCCCAGCCTTGCCCCGCAATTCCAAAAGGAGGAGGAGTTGTCGTAGAAAGTGCGCTCTCAATATTTTTCACATCGCCAACCAGCGGAGTCTCTGCGAACGCGTTTAGGTCCGAATGGATGTTGATGTACGGGGTAGTTCCGGGAAAATTGATATTGAAGCCACCTCCAACACTAGCTAATCTAGTTATCATGGTCGGTGCCACAATCGTGATCTCAAAGCCACTGGTACCCCAACTCCCAGGTCCAGTCTCAAAAGAACCGTCCATCACCCAACCGTGATCAACCCACTCGACGTGGTCCGGCCAACCGGTTGCGTAACGGAGGTAGCCATCAGGTTCGTGGGGGCCGGTGAAGTTGCGTTGGAAGGCGGCGAAGTCGTGGAGGTCCAGGTCGCCGTCTGTGTCGGCGTCGAAGGCTCCGAGCAGCATCGCGGCACACTGCGGATCCGGCAGCGGCTCGCCCGGCCCCGCAAGGTTGGCCGCCAGCGCCGCGAAGTCGTCCGCGTCCACATCGGCGTCATAGTCGTAATCCCCCGCCCGGATAAGCGTCTCCAGCGAGTCGTCGATGCCGTTGCCGTTGCAGTCGGCAGCGATCGCGGGGGCAACGCCGAAGGCCAAGGCGATGGTCATCAGCAGGGCGGCCGTGTTGGCTCGCATCGATTGCAGATTCATGCGGCTTCTCCACCCCTCGACCGTACGCCGAAGTCGGTCCGTTCCTGGCGATAGCAACGATGTCCGGCCCGCTCAAGCGGGGAAACGACACTCCATCATAGCAAGACCAGTCGGCAATCCCAATAACACGGCTGCCAGCGCATCTGTGACGATCCTTCCGGCCCGGAAGGACGCGGAAACGGCCATCCAAACGCCCGCAGACGCCCTGTGCGGTCCGATATCCATCCACGTTGGGCAGACCGCCGGTTCATAAGCACCAAATGAGACCGGTGTCTCACGGGGAATCCGATGAATTCGGCTAGATTCCGAGTGCCGCTTATCGACACTTGGTGGGAAAGAGAGAGGAGAGGCCCGGTGGTGCGTGGCCTCTGAACCTTGAGAACTACTTGGCCAGCGACAGGAGTGCCGAGGCTTTCTGGTCCACGACGCTTCGCTCACCCGCGTTGGCGAGCTTGCCGGAGATGCGGGTTAGTGCATCAACGACCGCGAAGATGGTGAACGCCCCATGCCTGCATGCGACATCCAGAGCTTCCTTCGCGAGTGTTCGCGTGATGCCCTGCTTGGCCAACACTTTGAGCACTTCATCGGAGCTCGACCCGAGCCGCGTTTCCATCGCATTCTTCACGACATGGACGAATCCGTCGCGACGTTCGTCGCGTGTCTCGACCAGACGTGCGATGATTCCGCGGATTTCGGCCACCGACTCGTACACGTTGGCCGTGTGCTTTCGGGTGAAGTCCACGACCTCGACCGCGTCCCAGACGATGTGGTTCTGACACACGGCCTGGAACCAAAACGTCTGTACGCCGACGGAGCGTTTGCCAACTTCCGAGTTCCACACGAAGAAACCCGGTGCGAACGCTTCGCCGTTTATTTCGGCCCAGCCGGTCGGGTCGATGAGGAAGCAGAACATGTCCTGCTCGCCGCAATACAAACCCGTACCGCCTTCGCTCTCGCCGCTTCCGTCACCGGCCTTCTGCGGCGGGATGAAGTCGGTCGCGAACTCGCGAACCATCGTCAGCAGGTCCACGTTGAAGAGCCGCGTGTAGCTGGCTCCGTGAATCGAGCGGACGTAATCCTCCGCCGCGTAAACCTGAAGCGGCTTCGAGCCGGGCGAGAGCGTTTCGTCGAAGACCCGCCCGGCCGTTTCCGGCGCGAGACGGTTC
>JAJDDX010000192.1 GCA_029260055.1 Phycisphaerae bacterium | reverse complement strand
GTGAATTCCAGGTCCTGCATGTCCTGGTAGTGGACCTCTAACATCACGCGCACGGCCTCGAGCTGGTCGTACACCTCGGGCATCAACTCCTTGAGGTCATCGAGGGGAAGCGGCGTCCGTACGCCGGCCACCACGTCCTCGCCCTGAGCGTTGATCAGCAAGTCGCCGTAGTAATTCGCCTCGCCGGTGCTCGGATCACGCGTGAAGCAGACGCCCGTGCCGCAGTCGTCGCCCATATTGCCGAAGACCATCTGGCAGATGTTGACGGCTGTGCCGTTCAAACCCGTGATCTTCTCGACGCGGCGATAGGTAACGGCCTTGTCAGCCATCCAACTGTCGAACACGGCGTCGATAGCGTCTTTGAGCTGCTGGAACGGGTCCTGCGGAAAGTCTTCGCCGGTGTGCTCGCGGTAGAGTTCCTTGAACTTACCGACGAGGTATTCGAGTTCGTCGGCGCTCATGTCGGTGTCGAGGACTTTCTCGCCCGGGCCCTTCATCAGACGCATGCGCGTGCGGTTTTCCTTGACGAGGTCAAAGGCCTCGTCGAACAGCTCTCGGTCGATGCCCTTCGCCGTGGCACCCTGCATCATGATCAGTCTTCGGTAAGCGTCGAACGCGAAGCGGCGGCTGCCGGACGCATTGGCGAGCCCCTCGACCGATTCATCGTTGAGGCCGAGATTGAGGATGGTCTCCATCATCCCGGGCATGGATTTGGCAGCACCGGATCGAACGGAGACCAGCAGCGGGTCCTTCTTGCCGCCGAGCTTCTTCTTGCAGAGCTTCTCGAGCTTGGCGAGATCCTGGCGAACCTGCTTCTCCAGCCCCACTGGCCATTTGCCGCTCTTATGGAAGGACGCGCAGGCGTCAGTGGTGATCGTAAAGCCGCCCGGCACGGGAAGGCCGATACGGGTCATTTCCGCCAGGCCGGCACCCTTGCCGCCGAGCAGTTCGCGATCCTCGCCCGAGCCGTCAGCCTTGCCTCCGCCGAAGAAGTAGACCCATCGATTCGATTTTGCCGATTTCGCCATTGGTGTGGTTCCTTATGTACGTTCTGCCAGGATAGTCGTGGTGAAGGCAATCATAAGCCTGCAAGCATCTTCGTCAAACAAGACGCGCACTTCGCGCGGGCATGCACCCCCGCCCGCGGCGGGCTGGTGCTGATACCATATCGTCGTCAGATGATGGTTGACACTGGACCTGTAATCACCGGCTGCCCGGGTCGGGAAGGGCGGTCCGCTAGTTACGGCCGTGCCGCGTCCGGCGGCGTACCGTTTGCCCGGCGATGCCCCGACAGCAGCTTTCCGGCCAGCAATGGCTGCTTGCCCAGCATGTGGGCGATGTGATAGTTCATCAGGCTGAACGGTCCGACGTGCGAAGCCGGTTCCGCCCGACCCGCCAGGGCGGCCCAAGTCGGCTTCGAGACTTCGTGCTTCTCCGCCTGCTCCGGCTCGCACGTTCGACAGATCATCCCGCCCTCGAACGACGAGAAGTGTGTCAGTTCGTCAAGTCGTCCGCACAGGACGCACGCATCGAACCGCGGAAGGGACCCGATCGATTCGAGCAGGCGGCGCTGGTAGCTGGCCAGCGACTCGAAAGGCTCGTCCGAATCCGCCAGTTCCGTCAGCGCGAGTATCAGCGCATCGAACAACTCCGGATGCGGGTCCCAATCTTCCGTCAGGCCGCCGGTGATCTCGACGGCGTACTGAGCCCCGTGGAGACGGTGCAGCGCTTCGCGCAGGCCGGACAGGGCCCGGGTCTGCTTCCATTCGGTCAGCAGCGCGAGCGACTCGGACCGCTCCTCTTTGGCGTTGATGCCGGCCGTCCCGATGTCGAACAGGTCCATTCCCGTCGCGAACCGCTTTTTGGTCCCTCGCTTGATTCCCTTCGCGATGGCGCGGACCTTGCCGTGGTCGCGGGTCATGAGGACAATGATCTGCGAAGTCTCGGAGTAATCGAGACGCCGGAGGACCACGGCGGAATCAGTCACGAGCGCCATGACCGGTATCCTAAGCCAAACGCCGCTGCGCGCTAACCGCAATGCGGAGGCGTGGGCGAGTGGACTGAGTAACGCATCGGAGTAACGCATCGGAGTGAATCCATTGGAACCGATCATCACCGTCACGCTCAACGCCGCGATCGACCGCGTGATGGAGGTCGAGAACTTCCACGTGGGCGGACATCTTCGAGGTCGGTTGCTCGCTCGCGTGCCCGCCGGCAAAGGCGTCAACGTCTCCAGGACGCTCGCACACGCGGGCATTCCGAGCGTCGCCACGGGTTTCGTCGGCCGAGATCAGCTCGACGATTTCGATCGCTCGTTCGCGGACCTCGCGGTGCAGTCGCAGTTCCTCGGCCTTGACGGTGACACGCGAGAGAACGTGACCCTCATCGACCCGGCCGGCGGGGTCGAAACCCACATCCGCGACGTGGGACCGACCCCGACACCTAAGGACCTCGAACGCCTGCGGAACAAACTGAATCTGCTCGCCAAGCCGGATGGGTTGATCGTCTTCTCCGGCTCGGTCCCGTCCGGCGTCGACGCAGGGGCTGTCGTCGACCTTGTCGACCTGGCGCTGTCGAAAGGTGCCAAAGTGGCCGTCGATGGCCCGGGCGCCCTCCTGCACGCGCTGGACGACCGGAAGCTCTGGCTCGTCAAACCCAACGTCGACGAGTTGGCAGCCATGCTAAGCGGCACGGTCACGGATCAGGCCGGCACGGCGACCGAAGCATCAGTGCCGGATGGGGACGCATCAACCGCCCCCTCGTGCGCCTGTGCATCCGCGGCCGGCGCGGGCGTCGATCACGCAGACGCGCTGAGCGACGATCGAATCGTCGCCATAGGGCGGGAGCTTTCGCGGCGCATTCATGTCGTCATCGTGACCTGCGGGTCGGCCGGCGGCTACTTGTTCATCGACGGCTCGGCCCTGATGGGGCAGGTGGCGATGGAATCCAAGAACGTGGTCAGCACGGTCGGCTGTGGCGATGCCATGCTGGCGGCCTTCGTCGCCGCACAAAGTAAGGGCAAGGACGTGAAGGCGTCGTATGAATACGCGCTGGCGGTCGCATCAGCCGCGGCACTGCACAATACGCCCGGCGTCTTTGACCCCGCCGTCGCGAAGAAACTGCTCGCCAAGGCAAGCGTGACGGCGATCAAGTGAGACGGCGACGATCGCTCAGGCCCCGTTCGTCTTCGGCTTGAGGATCCGACCCTGGCGGGTGCGGCCGTCGATGCGAATGTCGAGCGGCTCGGGCAGCCGCACGCATCGCACGAACTTCGTCTCGTCGCACGGCTCCTGCTGTGCGAGCCATTCCCAATCGATGAAGCCCTCTTTGATGGTTGGATCCACGTTGAAATAGCCCACGCCGAGTGACGTAAGGTTCTGGAAGAAGTGCGTGCCCTGGGAGAGGGTCACCACGAAATCCTTCAATGTGGTCTCGATGATAATCTGGGCGGCTGAGATCTGATCCCACGTCACCGGGATGCCGAGCCAGCGATCCGCCGAGCCCCACCGGCCCGGGCCGATCAGCACGCAACGCCGCTCGCTGCGGTTCAGCCTATCGTTGATCTTGGCGATCTGCGACGCGATCTTGCGGGTCTCGCCGGAATCGAACTTGTCCGGTTTGACGTAGACGACATCGCGGATGCCCTGCATCTGTCCGTTACCCAGCGCTCGCGGGCTGTAGCAGACGGTCAGCTCTGGATCGACGCCCTTGATGGACACGTCCTCGAATTCCTCATGGGCGATGATCGGCCGAATCTGGAGGAACCCGAACTCCATCGGCTTGGTATCCACGTCGACGGCGAACTCGATCTCGATCGGGCAGGCCATCCCGTCTTGTCCGATCTCCAGCAGTTCCTTCAAGATGCCCGCAAGAGGAAAGAGGCCGGACTTGAGCACGTGCGCGAAGGTCACGAGTCGCGGGCCATCGCGGAACACACCGTCATAGACCGCGTCGTTCTCCTGCGAGTAGACCGAACCGATCGACGCGAGGGTGCCGTCGGCTTCCGCCGTATCGAGCCCGAACTTGAGGATGTTCGCCTCGGCATCGAGCGTGGGGAAGACGTCCGGGTGACTGATGTCCAAAGCGTAGAAGTCCCGTTGCGAGTTGGCGAGCATGTCCGGAACCGTCGGGAATTGGGGCAGCACGTGAGGCATGGTCGGGCTGAACAGGAGCGTCTGCCCGCCTTCCACCACGGTCTTGCCCAACCCGAGCGCCACCGATGCCACGCCGTCCTCCGGCTGCAACGGGCCGGTCGGGTAAAAGTTGTACGAACGCACCACCCCGGAGAACGTCGGATAGAACCGGCCCTCGTGCTCGGATCCCACGATCTCCTGGAGGATGACGCCCATCTTCTCCTCTTCCGCGTGGCGCCCCGTGGCTTCGAGGTAGCGTCTGGCGGATTGGAAGAAGGCTGACGCGTACACCAACTTCACAGCGCAACACAACTGGGCCAGGCGGACCTCGAAATCCGAGTGGTTGTTCGGGAGCATGTGGGTGGCGTAGACGCCCGCGAATGGACGATCGTGCGAGTCCTCGAGCAGGCTGCTGGAGCGCACCGCCAGCGGATATTGCACCTGGCGCAGGAAGGCGCGGAGGTCGCTCTGGACGGCTTCCGGCAGCTTCGCCTCGACGAAGTAGTTGGCGACCGCCTCGTCCGTCAGCCCGAGCGTAACCAGGTTTCTCAAATGGTTCAGGTCCAGGTATGCATCGAACACGTCCGTCCCGAGCGCGGCGCTGCGCGGGACGGCAATGACCACATTGTCGAAAGACCGGCGCAAGTTGTACTGGCGGATGAGGGCGTTGATGAAGGCCAGTCCGCGAGCCTTGCCGCCGATCGAACCGCTGCCGATGCGCGTAAACGCGGTCGATACATCGACCCGTGCCGGCAGAAAATCCGTCACCACGCCCGTCTGGTCGCGCTCACGAAACTCGGCCAGCGTCTCAAGCAGATAGGCGCGCAGTTCCGCGACCGTGGAAAAGTCGCTGACTTTCCGCGGCCGAATGCGCGCTGCGATGCCGAACTCCGTCCGGGCCATCAGCCAGTTGCTGAAATGGTTGTTCCGCGCATGAAATACGAGCGCTTCGTCGGGGACGACGCCCACCATGTCCTGAAAGGACCGCAAGTCGTGCGCTCGACCCACCTCGGTCCCGTCCGGGGTGACAAATACGAAATCACCGAACCCGAGGTTCCCGATGAGGTAGTCCTGCAAATCCTGCAAAAGGCTGTGCGAACCCTTGTTGAGGAAGGATGCCTCCAGTTCCTGGGCCACCGCGGCGAACGAGCCGTCGGATGACTGCAGGAGCACCGGAAGATGGGGCGCATCGGCGCGCACCAGACGCACGAAGCGCAGGCCCGCCTCGTCATCCAGCACACCATCGCGCGGGAACCGCACGTCCGAAATGACGCCGAGCAGATGGTCCTTGAACTTGTCGTAGAGTTCGCAGGCCTCCTCGAACGTATCGGCGAGCAGAATCTTCGGCCGCGCCCTCATGCGCAGCAGACGGTGCATCAGGTTGATGCCGTCCGTGATCAGCGCCTGCGTCAGCTTCACCACCTGATTGTAGATCAGCGGCAGATAGGCTGAGTAGAACCTCACCGAGTTCTCGACGAGGATGATCACGCGCACGTCGCCGACGCGGGTGTCGTGCTCGGCGTTCCTGAAATCCTCGATGAACTTGACTATCGCGAGGATCATCTTCGCGTCGCCGTTCCACACGAAGACCCGGTTGATACTCTTGCAGGCCGACAGCTCGGGATGTCGCGCGAGTTCACGGTGTTCCCCGGCGAGCACGACCAGCGGCAAATCGTGGCGCAGGGCCTTCACGGCATCCGCGAAGTCCGGCAAGTTCCATCTGCCGAGGCGGGTCATCGTGATGACCAGGTCGACGGGCTGGCTCTCGATGAATTCGAGGGCGTCGCGCGCGGTCGACACCCGAGACACGCGCGGCGCGTGGCTCAGGTTCATGTCCACGAACTCGCTGGTGATCATCTCAGTGACGAGCCCCTCCTCTTCGAGGATGAAGGACTCGTACAAGCTCGACACCAGGAGTACGTTGTTGACCCGGTAGGGCATGAGCTTGTGAAACCCGCAGAAATGCAGGTCCACATCACCAGGTTGTCGGGCTGTCCCCGGGTCAATCATGCGCCACTCCCACGATGGATGCGTGTCCGACGCCGCAGAGCGATCCGCCAGCGGCGGACGGGCACCGGGAGGCGCCGGCGGACCTCGATCCGGCCCCGATTCAAGCCTACCGAGAAACAAGTGTCAAACGGACCCCCCCCACGTCCCGGTGAGATCATCGGGCGGAGATGGCGGCGCCTCTCACGCGGGCGGACGAAAAAAGGCCCGCGGACAGGTGTCCGCGGGCCTCGGTGCATGCATATCAGAGCCCCACCGGTATACGGTGGGAATCGGTTTCCTAGTCCGTCATGACGCAGCCTTCATACGACGGGCGACTGCCGCCGGGGTTCCCCAAACCAGTGGGCGTGCGCGGCGCCGGCAGACAGTCCTTCTGCCATCCGTTGCCGCGGACGATGATGCAGCGGAAGTTGGTCTGGTCATCCGGATCCGGCATGACGCCGGCCTCAGTCCGGTAGTGCGTGGCGTAGCCGTCGCCGTCCTCGGTCCCTTCGTTGTAGATCTTCTGCACCTCCGCGTGACCGTCGACGAAGCTTCGGTCGAACGTCCAGTCAGCGCCATGCCACCCGGTCAGGACCTTGGTCGGACCCGGATCCACGCCGGCGCCGATCCAGTCGCACACGTCGATTTCACGCTTGCACGACCACGCCCAACGACCGATGTTCTCTTCGTAGTACAGCGTACGCGACGGCGTCGGCACGCGCGTGATGGGACGCATGTAGGGCGAGTTGCTGAACATCTGACCCGTGCCCGCTGCCGTCATGAAGATGTTCGCCGCGTAGCTGTTGCCGAAGTGGTCGTAGGAGGACCGCTCGGAGTGGTCCAGCCAGTCCTCGCAGTGAGCGCCACGCGGCGGGCCCACGTCGGCCGGACACCTGAACAGATCCAAGTCCAAGTCCGTATCCTGCTCGGCCCCGAGGCGTTCGAATTCCGGTGCCAAGTTGTCCTTGAAACCACCCTTGTACAAAATGACGTTCATCGGTCGGCTTGCGGGACCGAAGCCGGCTTTCGTGCCGAACTTACTCGTAATCCAGGCGTACTCGCCCTCGGCCGGCCCTTCGATAAAGCCCGGGTTACCGATACCGCTCTTGCCGCCCCATTCGTAGGCACCGATGTAGGTCGGATCGGAGGCCATCTGTCGGTACTGGAGTGGGTGGACCGGGATCCCCCAGCCCGATGAATCATCAGCCTCGTAGACTCGGCTGCTCGTGGCAATGTTCTTGATGTGGGCGAGACAGGCGGATTGCTTCGCCTGACGCCGCGCGGACTCGAGCGACGGAAGCAAGATCGAAATCAACAACGCGATGATCGCAATCACCACCAGAAGTTCGATGAGCGTGAAGCCT
>JAJDDX010000191.1 GCA_029260055.1 Phycisphaerae bacterium | reverse complement strand
AAGAGATGTCATTTCAGAATCACAATGGAGTATTCCTTCATGGGTGAAAACTTCTACTAAATGGTGGTATGAAGAAAAAATTTCTGATGATGAGTTTCTAAATATCGTTGAGAATCTTGTAAAACGAAAAATCATTGTAATGTAATAGGTGCATTTGTCGAATAATCTAAATTTGAAACTGAATAATCTTATTATACAAATTTTAATCAAATAAGACAACTATGTTTCCATTAAGAGATGAGAATCCAACTGCTCCTGGATTCAAACCAAAAGTAACATATGCATTGATCATTGTAAATGTAATTGTATTTTTTATGGAAGTTGCATATACTGGGCAATTTTTTGACTTTTCAAATCAAAATGCGTTTGTAATGTTTTACAATTGGGGTGCAGTTCCAGCTTGTGTTACAGGAACATACAGTGGAATAGATACTGGGAATGGAATATTGCAGTGTCCTGCATTTTCAGAAATTACTTTACTTACATCGACTTTCATGCATGGTGGTTTGATCCATTTAGGTGGTAATTTGTTATTTTTATGGATATTTGGTGATAACATTGAATACAAATTTGGTAAAGTAAAATATTTGGGAATTTATTTAATGTGGGGAATAACTGCAGGATTAATTCACATACTTGGAGATACTAGCAGCGCAATTCCTGCAGTTGGAGCTTCTGGTGCAATTTCTGGAGTACTTGGTGCATATTTGATAATTTTTCCACGAGCTAGAATTCAGACTTTCATGATACTTGGTTTCTTTTGGAGGATGATGCACATACAGGCTCGTTGGTTTCTCCCATTTTGGTTAGTCTTTCAAAATTTATTACCGTTCTTTATTGGAGGATTTGGTATTGCAGGTGATGGTGTAGCATATCTTGCACACATTGGTGGATTTGCAGTTGGTTTAGGAACCGGATATATCTACAAAAAAATGCACAGTTCTGACTTTACATATGGCACAAGATACGGCTACAGACCCGATTATTGAAAGAATAAATTCCTGAACTCATTTGAAATTTACATGCCTCTGATTACTGTGTCAATGTATCCTGGTAGAACCCAGGAGCAAAAAGACGAATACGCAAAAGCAATCACAAAATCAGCAGTTGATATTCTAAAAACACAAGAAAGTCACGTTATTGTTGTTTTTGAAGACAATCCTAAAGAAAATTGGTTTTTGGCAGGAAAGCAATTGTAAATGTGTGGTTATTTGTGCCTAGTATAATGTACATAGTGATCAACTTGTACGGCACAACTCATATTTTATTTTTAGTTTAGAATTTAATTGTGATTATTATTTGCACGGTCTACAGTTTCATCTGTCTTGTCTGAACCTCGACAAAAGTTTCTACATTTAGTCCGATGTTTTTCTTTCTTGTGATATGTCGTATATCTAAAATCAGCATTTCTATCTATTACATGAATACGTTTAGGTAATTTCTTAGCTCTAGTAACTACACACTGACGATACCTTGTACAATATCTTCATTGCATACTTTCATCTAAACGAGAGACTTGCTTTGGTTCCTTTCATAATTTCTTCATCAAGATTATGTAAAATAATTAAAATGTGTTAGATCTTAAGACCAAAAACTATTCAGTATTTTGGTGACAGTTCCAACACTGTAGTATGTATTTTAAAATGATATTTAGGCAAAGCGTATGATTTGCATGAATGAATCCTTAGTGCTGGTTATATTGTAAAATGAAATAAAGCCATCATGCAATGGTGCACCAACACATGTTCATCGTTTAACCGACCATAGATTTCCATAACGATTAACGCGTCCATCTGTGCTATAGAAATCATTCTTCGCACCATTGCATTTTCTTGAATTTTTACAAGTTGACGATTTTTGATAAAAATTATGTTCTGTGACTATTTTTTGCGTTTATCTATCATCTAAAATTCTAATTCCTCAATATCTTCTTCAAGATATGGGATATCACTATACCAAAATTCATTTTCAGACATCAAATTTGAGGTGATTCCATGAGTTTATAGATCTAACTATTTTGTATCAGATCTTAAGACCAAAAACGATTGGTTGTTTGGTGACAGATCTAACACAATCTTGATTAATGAAATTTCATATTTAGGGACTACTGAGAATTCATACTTTTGTTTCGGAGATCAATAATGCATTCTTACCAATTTTCGTTTAAATTACATTAATTGATCAAAGAAACTTAGTAAAATCCATCAATTTCTAGGGGGAAACTAACTCTGATTATTTTTAAAAATATTTGACTGGAAAACATCCCCTCCAGTCTGGGGCCTGCATACACACTATGATCGGTTTGCATTGTATGCGATGAATTTGCATAAGAAGAAAATGGTACATTTCTAAATTGTACCACGAGTTTATCCTTTTATTATGACACAACCGATAAAATCCATGAGAGTTGCAGTGGTACAATTCACAGCTTCAACTAACAAAGATGCTAATCTCGAAAAAATAACTTCGTTCATTTCAAAGGCCGCATCAAAAAAAGCGGCATTATGCGCGTTTCCTGAATTTATGATGTTTTACACGAACTCATCGCAAACTTCAAAGCAGTTGGCAGACTTGTCTGAAACAATTGATGGGAATTTCGTCAGTGCTATTGCAAAAGCTGCTAAAGAAAACAAAATCCAAGTCGTAGGCTCGTTTTATGAGAAGAGCAGAACAAAAAATCGTGTATATGACACCGCGTTCGTAATTAATAAATCCGGCAAAGTAATCTCGACCTATCGCAAAATACATCTCTATGATGCGTTGGGGTTCAAAGAATCAGACAAGATGAAATCGGGATCAAAAATTGCAAAGCCGGTTAAAACATCTATAGGGAAAATTGGCATGATGATATGCTATGACTTGAGATTCCCAGAGATGTCAAGATCACTTGCAGCTGCAGGATCAGAAATACTTGTGGCACCGTCTGCTTGGGTGAAAGGTAACATGAAAGAAGAACACTGGATTACAATTAACAAGACACGTGCAATTGAGAATGGATGCTATGTTATTGCACCTGATCAGGTCGGGAACATTTACTGTGGACGAAGTTTAGTAGTTGATCCCTATGGCAAAATACTGCTTGACATGAAAAAGAAGCAAGGAATTAGTTTTGCAAACATTGATTTGAACAAAGTAAAGCAAACGCGAAAAATTTTACCATTACTAAAAAACAGAAGGACCGACGTTTATCCTACTTTGAAGGCTTGATCTTTCTGCTTTTGCAATTAAAATTCCCGCACTGCTTAGTCCATTTCTGGTTTCGTGAATAGCGAAAAATTACCATTGGCCATTGACACACGTCGCACGGTTTTTTCATGGCCCTCATTCTTGCTTTTTGTAATAGCGGTGATGATGCTTTGCAGCCACCATAAAAATTGGAACAGCCCATGAATCGTTTTCTTGTGGCTTTTGATCTAATCACCATCAGCTCCCCAAGATTGCATTCGGGACATGGTACTAGGCCGTTTTTTGGAGAATTTGTTCCGAGAATGACGTATTTTCTATCCTTTGAGGACCAAGAAAGAAACCCGTTGCTGTCGAAATACTGGATAATTTCTTTTTTGAATATGCCGGTTCTTGATTTTGTTGTTTTGACGACATGTCTCATCGTGGGCTTTTTGATCTGCACCGTTTTGAGACTTGATTTCCTTCTTGGCATTTTCTATGATGAATTTACTGAAACAATTTTTATAGGGAAATGGGTCAGCGATATTTGTGGAAAAGGTTTGTGTTCTTGGCGCTGGTAGCACCAAATATGGGAAATTAAATGAGAGTATTGCAGATATTACTACACAGGCATCGGTTGCAGCCATAGAAAGTGCAGGAATTTCCCCAAAAGACATCAAAGCATCTTACATTTCAAACGTTTTCGGGGTTGCTGACAAGCAAGTCCACCTCGGCCCAGTATTGATGAGCCGATTGGGAATTCCAGATAAACCATCATTAACAATAGAGTCCGCATGTGGAAGTGGCTCTGTATCTTTTAGAGAAGCCTATGCAAATGTTGCAGCGGGATTTTATGATTGCCTAGTTGTAACCGGTGTCGAAAAAGTAACTCACACAGGAACTGAATGGACAACAACCTACTTTGCATACTGTTCCGACTTTTTTTATGAAGGTCAAGCAGGCGCATCGTTTCCAGGATTGTTTGCGTCGATGGCAAGGGCTTACCTGACAGAGTTTGATGCAACCGAAGAAGACTTTGCGGCAGTTGCAGTAAAGAATCACGATAACGGCGTTCTTAATCCTAAAGCTCACATGCAAAAGAAAATCACTATTGACGATGTAATGAAATCCCCAGTAGTTGCAAGCCCGCTAAAACTTTATGACTGCTGTCCATTTTCTGATGGTGCAAGTTCCGTCATCCTTTGTTCTGAAAAGTTTGCAAAAGAACACGGTGGTGATTACATTGAAGTGATTGGCTCGGGCAGAGGTGGTTCACCTGCTGCATTACAGGGACGTGAGCATATGACAACCATTCCAAGTACAAAGCTTGCAGCAGCAGATGCATACAAGATGGCAGGTATAACTGCAAAAGACATTGACTTTGCAGAAGTACATGATTGCTTTACTATTGCAGAAGTAGTTGACACTGAAGACTTGGGATTCTTTGATAAAGGACAGGGCGTTCAAGCTGTTCGTGAAGGCAGAACAAAACTAAATTCTGACATTTCTATTAACCCATCAGGCGGTCTAAAATCAAAGGGACATCCAATCGGAGCAACCGGTGTCGGACAAGTAGTGGAAGTATTCGATCAACTAACTGGAAAAGCCGGTGCCAGAACTGTAAAAGACGCAAAAATTGGTTTAACTCATAATTTTGGCGCAACAGGTGCAAGTTGCGCCGTTCACGTATTCCAAAGTGTGTAAAATGACTATTGAAGAACAACTTATTGAATTTGCCAAACAAGGCAAGCTTCTGACTCACAAATGCACCGAATGCGGATATCTTCATTTGTCTACGGCATATTATTGTCTAAAATGCGGTAGCAAGGGATTTGAGGATACTGTTTTAGAAGGTGTAGGCTTAGTTGCCACCTATACTATAATCACCGTAGCTCCTGCAGGCTTTGAAAAATACACTCCATATGCCTTTGTTGTCCTCCAATTAGATGACGCAGATTTGAGAATTTCGGGATTTATGCCAAATATCGCAACTCCTGCAGATCTACCTGTCGGCACCAGGGCAAAAATTGCTGGTTTTGATGAACGCGGAATTCTTATCGAAAAACAGTAAAATAATTTGCTTGAATTATTAAAAAAAATCAAAATCGTTTCTTAATTATTTCACATGCATGATCTATTCATGTCAGTAGAAATTACATGC
>JAJDDX010000020.1 GCA_029260055.1 Phycisphaerae bacterium | reverse complement strand
AAACGACGCCGGCGAATCCGCGGCGCGCCTGATCACCACGAAAGAAGACCAGGCGAAGGCACGTAAGTGGTTCGCTCGCGCGCTCGAACTGGGCGAGAAGCGGCAGTTCGACTACGCCATCGAGTACTACGTCAACGGGCTCGAATACTGGCCCGACGCGGTCGAGGATGCGTGCAAGGCGCTGCACGGCTGCGGCGTCGCGCGCCGCCAGACCGGCGGCAAGAAGCCGGGCCTCAAAGACACGATGAAGCGGTCCATGTCGGACAAGGATCCGAAGAAGGCCCTGCTGAACTCGCTGTGGCTGTTCGGTCATGATCCGGACAATTTCGGCTTTATCGAAGGCGTGGCGCGCAACGCAAGCCGCCTGCGGGCGGAGGACGCCGCCCAGTGGGCGTGCGGTGTGGCGTCGAAGAGCCTCGAGACGGCGCCGAAGGCATCTCCCAAGCAGTTTCAGCAGATCGTTTCGCTGATCGAAGCGCTCGGCGATCGAGCGGCCGTGCGCAATGAATCGACTTTTGCCGTGGCCGTCTATCAGATGGGCGTGGAACTGTTGGGCATCTCGCGGCGAAAGGCTCCCAAGGACCACGCCATCGAGAAGGCGATCAAGGACCTCTCGACCAAGCTCACGATTCTCAAGGGTAAGTATCGAGACGGAGACTCCTACCGGGATAGTGTGGCGGACAACGAAGCTCAGCAAGCCCTTCACGACCAGGAGCGATCGGTCCAGACGGATGAGCGGGTCGACGAGCTCGTGGCAAACGCTGAGGCATCGTTCAAGGAAAACCCGGACCGTCCCGGGGCACTCAAAATGCTCGTTGATCTGCTGTGTCGTCGCGAGTTGGAAGCCGACGAGATGCGGGCGATCGGGCACCTTGTCAACGAATTCAAGCGGACCGAGGACTATCGCTGGAAGCAGAGCGCCGACGACATTCGGATGAAGCAGCTCGGCCGCAAACTGCGTCTCGCCGTCAAGAGCGGCGACGCCGATGGCGCCAAGCGAGCTCAAGTCGATCGACTTCGTTTTGAACTGACAGTTTTCAAAGAACGATTGGAACGGTACCCCACCGACAACCGTGTGAAGTTCGAACTAGCGATCCGCTGTTTCAGAGCGGGCCGGTTCGACGATGCTATCCCGCTTTTTCAGGCCGCCAGGGTCGATCCGAAGAACCGGACGGCTTGCGGGCTCTATTTGGGCCGCTGTTTCTACCGGAAGAGCTACCACTCGCAGGCGATCGGGGCCTTCACCGATGCCATCGAGAGCTACGAGGTGACCGACGACGAGTTGGCGAAAAACCTGAATTACTGGCTCGGCAGGGCTCTCGAGGACGACGGGAAGGTGGAGGACGCCCGAAAAACTTACGGAAAGATCCTTCAACTGGACTACAACTACCGGGACGTTCGTGCTAGACTGGATGGCTTGCCTGCGGGCTAGGCGACGGGGTCCGCGTGACCAAGATTACGGTGTTTGCGATGGAGTAGAACTCGGTGGCGAATCTTCTTTCGGCGAAAAAGCGAATCAAGCAGAACGAGCGTAACCGGATCAGGAACCGCGCTCGTAAAGCTGTCATCAAGACGGACACCCGGAAGCTTCTCGAGGCCATGCACGACGGCGATCTCCAACTCGCCCAGGACCTCTTCACCAAGGTGACCAAGGAACTCGATCAGACGGCCGCCAAGGGCACGCTGCATCGCAACACGGCGGCCAGGCGGAAATCGCGCCTTGCGAAGCGGCTCAATGCCGCCATCGCGGAAAAGGCCGGCTAGCCGAACCTCCGGCTTCACGAAGACGACACGCGCACGGGCACCACGGTAAATGGTGTCCGTGTTTTTCTGCGCGGAAGTCTCCTCTCGGGCGCCTGCCATGGCCAAGCCCACATCGGACGCCTACGTATCGCGCGGCGGCGACAAGCTCGAAGCGGCCCTTGATCGGTTCGGGTTCGACCTATCCGGCAAGGTGTGTGCCGACCTGGGAAGCCATGTAGGCGGATTCGTCGACTGCCTGCTACAGCGCGGTGCGGCTCGCGTCCATTCCGTCGACACGAGTTACGGTATTCTTGCCTGGACGCTGCGCAAGGACCCACGTGTCGTCGTCCATGAGCGCACGAACGCCATGCACGTCGAACTTGCCGAGCGGGTCGAGGTCGTCACGATCGATGTCGGATGGACACCCCAGGCGAAGGTGCTGCCGAGTGCGGCCCGGATGCTTGCGCCGGATGGTCGGGTGATCACGCTCATCAAGCCTCAGTATGAGGCCGCGAAAGACGCGTTAGTCGGCGGCGTGGTGCCCGACACGGTTGTTGAGAGCGTGGTGGCGCGCGTGCTGAGCGAGGTGGCTACGATGGGCTGGACCCTGCTCGATCACACAGAGAGCCCGATTCGGGGCCACGGCGGCAACCGGGAGTTCCTCGCGATGCTGTTGCGGTCGCCGTCATCGGCGTGACCGCCGGGCCGGACGCTGATCACTCCTTGGCGAGCTGTTCGATCACGTCGTCCGGGATATCGGAATTGGTGTAGACCGCGTCGGCGTCTTCGTGGTCCTCCAGGGCGTCGACGAGGCGCATGACCTTCCGAGCGGCGTTCAGATCGAGGGTGATCTTGTTCTCGGAGACCCTGGACAGTTCGGCCGACTGAACCTCGATCCCGGCCGCTTCGATCGCCAGTTTGACCGTCTCGAAGTCGTCCGGGCCGGTCAGCACCTCGTGGACGAGTTCCGACGAGTCGACGTCCTCGGCGCCGGCTTCCAGCGCAATCTCCATGATCTGGTCTTCGCCGGCCTTGTCACCCGCGACGAGGATCACGCCCTTCGTCTGGAACTGAAACGCGACGCAGTTTGAGGCGCCCAGGTTGCCGCCCGCGCGTTCGAAGAGCTTCTTGATTTCGGCGCTGGTACGGTTTCGATTGTCGGTCATCGCGAGGCACATGATCGCCACGCCACTGTGGCCGTAGCCCTCGTAGAGGACTTCTTCATAAGACCCGCCCTCGAGTTCCCCGGTGCCCTTCTTGATCGCTTTCTCGATTGTGTCCTTGGGCATGTTGTCGCCTTTGGCCTTGTCGATGGCCAGGCGCAGGGTCGGGTTGTCGTTGGGGTTGCCGCCGGCGAGCCGTGCGGCCATGGTGACCGCCCGAGCGAGCTTGCTCCAGGCCTTGCCGCGTTTCGCATCGAGGGCGGCCTTCTTATGCTTGATCGTCGACCATTTCGAGTGTCCGGACACAATCTAACTCCTCGTCTCATTCCGCCGTGTGGCACCGGTCTTGGCCGATGCGCCGGCGGGTCTCATTCAGTCGGTTCTTCGACGGGCGCCGCCAGGGCGGCCGTTCGAGGTCGATCTCCCGCGCGTGCGGCGTCGATCTTCCCTTGGGTATCGGTGAGGACGCGCCGTTCGTCGGGGCTGAGCGCGTCGTCCTCACGCTCGCCGGCGACGGCCACCGCGGCTGCCCAGTGTTCGATCGCCGCTTCTTGGTTGCCGAGGCGCCAGCACGCGTCACCCAGATGGTCAAAAACGACCGGGTCGTCCCGTTGCAGTGCGCGGCTTGCCCGCGTGAGCCACTTCTTCGCCTCCGCAAATGCCCCCTTCTTGTACATGAGCCAGCCGTATGTGTCGAGATAGGCGGCCTGTCCGGGTTGCCGGGACAGGGCGTGCCGGATCATCCGCTGAGCCTCCTGAAGGCGTACGCCGCGATCAATCCAGCCATAGGCGATATCGTTGTTGAGCTGGACATGGTCGGGCCTGAGGGCGAGTGCCTGCTCGGACGCGTCAGCCGCCTCGTCCGGCATGCCGCCGAGTTGCAGGGCGGCGGCCAGTAGCATGAGGTGGTTGAAGCGCACACGTGGGTCGCGAGCTATGTCGAGCCAGCCTCGCAGGCTCTGCTCGGCGTCGCGGTACCGGCGCGCGCCCAAAAGCGCGCCGGCAAGTCTGCTGCGCAGATCTTCGAGTCGATCATGGAGCGCGTCGAGCGAAAAGGCGTTGGGCCTGAGCCGCAACTGGTCGTCGGGCACGGGTCGTTCGGCCGCTCGCGAGCCGTCCTCGGACACCGACCGAAGTAGCGACGTGACCTCGTCGATGAGCGCCTCGACTCGTTCGACGGCCTCATCGTGTCGCTCGGCGCTGGCGAGGACCGTAATCGCCACGTCCTGGAAGGCCTCACGGTTGCGGGTTCGGGTCAGCTTGTTGTCGATGACCTCGAGTGCGTCATCCGTATGTTCGATCTCGGTGAGGAAGACCAGCAGGTCGCCAAGTGCCGCGTCGCTTTCGGGATCGCGCCACACGCGATCGAGGATGAGTTGGGCGGCACGTTCGTGCCGCTCGGCGCGTCCCAATGCGAGGACCAACGCACTGACATTGTGTTCGTTGTCGAGGTCCGACTGGTAGAGCTCGTCGCATATTGCGACGGCACGGTCCGGTTGATCGTCATTGAGGTACCCCTGCGCGAGTCGCAAAGCGGCCCCGCGATCGTCTGGGGCGGCGGTCGACCAGGCTTCGAGGTTCTGTAGCGCTTCCTCGCCGCGCTCGAGCTCCTCGAGTGCCTCCACGATCCAGTTTCGGTATCGGGTCTGCGTTTCGTCGTCGAGGTCGTCGCGCGCCTCTTCATCGCGAGCGAGCGCGAGAACGGTCTCGAAATCCCATACCCGCGATTTCAGATCGAGCACGCTGAGCCGCCAGGAGTGCCGGTTGGGCCGGCGCGGCAGCAGCGTGGTCAGCAGCTTTGCGGCCGACTCGTACCTCAGGGTCTGCTCTTCGCAACGCACGAGCCCCAGCATGGCCGACTCGTTGTCGGGCTCGAGGGCGAGCACCCGGCGATAGATGCCGCTCGATCGTTCGGGGTCCACTTCCGCCATGTTCTCGGCGAGCATCAATGACGTCGTGACATCCGGCCCGGTGCGCTCGATCGCCTCGGTCAGTGCTCTCTGAAAGGCGAATGAGTCGGGTGATTGCAGGTGCGCCAGCATCGCGTCACAACGCGCCACGGTCGCAGGCGACTCGGAGAGGCGCCGGAGGGCCTGAAGCTGTGTGATCGCCGAATCGCTCTTGCGCTCCTGCAGGAAGAGCATCGCCAGGCTTTCATGGGCCTTTTCGTGGTCGGGTTGTCTTTCGAGCAGGATCTGCAGTTGGCGTCGCGCTCGATTCGTTTCACCCCGTCGCCGCAGGACGCTCGCCAGCGAGAGCATGGCCTCGGCGTCGTCCCGGTTC
>JAJDDX010000190.1 GCA_029260055.1 Phycisphaerae bacterium | reverse complement strand
ATCCCTGCCCGACGTGCGGGATGACGACCTCGTTCGCCCACGCGGCGCGCGGTGAGCTGATATCGTCGTTCCACGCCCAGCCGGCGGGTATGCTGGCTGCGCTGACGACGGTGGCCCTGTCCGGTGTGGCGCTGACGGTGCTGCTGACCGGCCGAGTGTGGAAGGTCAACTGGTATCGTGTGTCTCCCGCTCGCGTGGTGGTAGCGGTGGTTCTTTTGATCCTCGGCGGGTGGGGATACAAACTGGCGATGGGGTTCATCAGCGGGTCACTCCCCGTTCAGTAAGGGGCGTGGTTCGTCGCCGGGCGCGGTCCGGCGGTGCTCTATCTGGAGACGAATGGCCATGCGGACGAAACGCGTTGGTTTAGTGGTGTTGTTGCTCCTTCCGATGACCGCGGCGTGCAATCTCCTGACGCCGTTGATCTTCGTCGGCGAGCACAAAAAGAAAGTATCACCGGAGTTCGACAAACTCGCGAACGGACGGGTGGCCGTCCTCGTCTGGACGGACCAGTCCACACTCTTCGACTTTCCGTATGCCAGGTTCGAGCTGGCGACCTATATCGGCGACAAGCTTTCGGCTGAGATGGCGCAGCGCAGCCTCAAGCTGGACGTGGTGCCGACGCAGCATGTCGAGGACTTCCTTCAGAAGGATCTCGATGCCCAGATCGACCCTGACGCGGTCGGGAAGGAATTCGACGTGGACTACGTTGTCTACGTCGAGGTGCTCGAGTTCCAGGTGCGCGATCCCGATCAGCCTCAGCTACTGCGCGGGACGATCAATGCCTCGGTCACGGTGTACGACATCCGGGCGGAGCCGGGGCTCGCGGAGACTTTCGAGCTGGCGCCGGTCTACTGCACCTACCCGGAGTCGGGGCCCGTCCTGATGACCGCGACGAATTCACCGCAGATTCGCGAGCAGACCTACCACAAGTTTTCCGAGTTAGTGGCCCGGAAATTCTACGAATACACCGTGGACCTCTAGGGCGGACGGACTGAATGACACACCGTTTCGGATTCACAGACTTCATCTTGCGTGCGCGACACGCGGTGACGCGCCGGCGCGGTGCGCCGGCCGTCGGCCTCCTTGGTGCGGTGATGCTGACGCTGTCGGGTTGCGGCTACAGCCAGGGCGCCTTCCTCTACATGATGGGCTTCGGGCAGCGGGATATCGTCAAGGCGAAGTTCACGCTGACCAAGGGCCCGATCCTGATCCTGGTGGACGATCCCTCGGGACACGTTGACTGGCCGCCGGCGCAGAAGTACCTCATCGACACCCTGAGCCAGGAACTCATCAAGCAGGGCGGTGCGGACAAGATCATTCCGCGGCGGACGGTCCAGAACTTGCGGCGCAGCCGCACGGACTTCGGCAAGCTGAGTTGTCGCGAAATCGGAGAACTCGTCGGGGCTGAACAGGTGCTCTGGCTGCAGGTGAAAAAGTACTTCGGCGATTCGGAGTTCTTCGAGCCGACCAACGCGGCCTGGTTCGCCGTCACGGTCAAGGTCGTCGATCCGCTTGAAAAAGAGGACCGCGGCAAGGTGCGCCTGTGGCCCGCAAGCCCGCGTGGGAAGTACATCAGCGTGTCCCTCGACGGGAGCGAAGTGGCACAAGCCAAGACCAAAGACGGCATCGCCAAGGCGCTGGCGCAAAAACTGGCGGAGCGGCTCGCCAAGGTCTTCTGCGACTACAGGCCCGGGGACTTCGAGCGAGAAGAATGACGCGAGTATGTCACCTGTTTGACGGCTCCATCGGTTGGCAGGAGCGCGTCGGCGCAAGCCAACTCGTCGACCGGCTCGACCGGGCCGCGTTCGACCAACGACTCGCGACCGTCGACCCAGTGGCGGTTGGTCGCCTGACGCCGATCGGCCGCGACGTGGCCATCGTCGCGCGTTCCACACGCGTGGCCGCTCTGGCAGCGCCTCAACTTCGACGGCATCTGCGGCGCCACGAGGTGGACATCGTCCATGCGTGGGGCGTAAGGGCCGCTCACATCGCAAGCGGTGCCGGGTACCCGTTCGTCCTCGAACTCTTTGATCCTGACACCGCGGCCAAACAGGTCAAGGCGATCCGGACGTTCGCCCGTCCCGGGGAATTCGCCGTGGCCTGCGCCGCCGAGACCGTGCGAAGAAGGCTGCTAGAAGGCGGCCTGCCGGCCTCTCGCTGCGCGGTCATCAGGCCCGGCGTCGGGTTTCGCAGCATCAACGCGTTTCGGCGCGGCTCGCTCCGCCGTGATCTGGGGATCACCGATGAAGCCTTCTTGATCGCCCTGTCGGACCCACCGGTTCGCGGCGACGGCTCGTTCGACGCCTTCTGGGCCGGCAAGCTGCTCAGTTTCCTCGATGGTGGCGTGCGGGTGGCTGTCACAGGCGACGAGCGGGAGAAGTCGAGAATTCGCCGCTTCGATGCCGCCCACCTCGGCGAGCCGACCTTCGTCGGCGTCAGCCCCGAGATGGCCTTCGAAGAGCTTATAGCGGTGAGCGACGCCCTCGTGGTGGCTGCGCGCGGCGACGTGCCGGCGACCGCGATAGCGTGGGCCATGGCCGCCAAGACGGCTGTCATCGGCTCGGCGGTCCATAGCGTGGCCGAACTGATATCCCACAAGCTAAACGGCCTGCTATTCAAACAACGGCCCGGCAAGAGCATGGCCGTCGCCATCATCAGATGCCTTCAGGACAGGGAGGCGCAGGCCAAGGCGGCGGAGGTCGCCCACGGGCACGCGTATGAGGTGTTCGGCGTCCGGCGGTTTGTGGATCAGCACGCCCGACTCTACGAGAACATGCTGAGCGGCGTCCACGCGTCCGAGGGGATTCAGGATTCAGCCGTGTCCGCCTAAAGCCGGCTCGAGCGCCAACCCACGACGCTACTCGCCCGCGTTCGAATCGCTTAACGACTGGATAAGACTCTGTTGCGCCGCGAGAACGACGTCCGCCTCGGCAAGGGACAGCCACTCGGCGCTGAATGAACCGGCCTCGAAGAAGACGACCGCGCGCCCGTCCGGCGCAAGGACTCGATTGATGGGGTTGGTATACGCCGCAACGACGCGCCGGCCGGCCTGACGAAGGGTCCTCGCTCGTTCGGGGGTCAGCCTGTTGAATCGACGCAGTTTCGGCTCATGCGCCGGGGACACGTCCACGTCGAGGTTGAGTGGCAATGCCCGCGCCGAACCGAGCCGGTCAGTCAATTGCGACGCGTACCACTGGGCCTGGGCCAACGGGGTGTTTTTTCGCCGGATGTCGCCCAGTACGAGGATGAACACGACCAAGGCGAGGGTGGCGACGACCAGAACCGCCACGCTCCTGCGAACCGGTGGGCGCGGTTTCTCGGTCGTCGCGCGGGGCGGCGCCGTTCTTTCACGTATCTCAGGCATGGGGCGCCCCGATCCAAATGCGACGATCGTGTCAGCCGGTCAGTTCATTCGCATAGCACGTGTGCTGCGGAAGCCGAGTTGTGCCTACTCGTCGTCCTCGGGGTTGATCGCGGTCTGGTCGGCACTGGAGGCCAATGCCTCCAAAGCGGCAATCGGATCCACCTCTTCATCGGACATGTACACGTGCTGCGACGTGCCCACGCTGGCGCCGCCCGCCACATCCGAATCTTCCAGCTTGGTGCGGACTTCGACGATCTCGTCGTCAGGTGGGTCGCCGTCAACCTGAACCGTGAAGACCACCGGCCCGATCATGATCTGATCACCCGGCTCGAGGTCCTCCTCCGTGATCCGGCGGTTGTTCAGAAAGGTGCCGTTGGCGGCGCCGAGGTCCTTCAGCATAGGACCGTCTTCGTCCACGATGATCTCGGCGTGACTGCGCGAGACAGCCGCCACGGGGATACGGATGTGGCAGTCGTTCTTCCGTCCGATCGTCGTGGTCCCGATCGGGATCGGAAGGACCCGCCTCAGGCCGTTGTGGCGGAACATGATCAGCTTGACTTCCATAAAACCCGCTTCCCTCGGCCCTTCCCAGGCCATATGCAGGCGTTCGGCTCGAAAGCACGCGGCCGGCGCTTGTCGCCGCACGGCCGTATATTGGACTATATTTAACCATGGCTGCGGATTCAAATCAAATCGGCCGGCTCGCGGGGCTCCCAAGCCCGGCCGCAGCAGGGGGCAGGGACATCCGACCGACCCGAGACCGCCGGCAATTGGTATGATGACGCCCCGACCGGTGTCGAATGGCGCCAGAGGAGGTTTGCCCTGTGCTGAGCACCAACGAGGGATGTGGGCTGTATCTTCACGTCCCGTTCTGCGAAACGAAGTGCGGATACTGCGATTTCTTCTCCGTGGCCGTCAAGGACCGAGACACCGCGCCACTCGTCGCCCGGATGCTGGGCGAACTCGATGGCCGCCTGTCTGGCAATCCGCGTCGAGTTCGGACGATCTACTGTGGTGGCGGCACGCCGACGATACTCCCGCCGGCGCAACTCGCCGACCTTCTACAAGCGATCCGGCGCTGTGTGGAGATGCCTGCCATCGAGGAATTCACGGTGGAGGCCAACCCGGCCACGGTGGACGACGAGAAGGGGGGCATGCTGAAAGCCGCCGGCGTGACACGGGTATCGATGGGGGCGCAGTCCTTCTCTTCCGCCGAACTCGAGGCGTTAGAGCGCATCCACAGCCCGGAGGACATCCCGCCGTCCGTTGACGTGCTGCGCCGGTGCGGCATCGGTCAGATCAACCTCGATCTCATCTTCGGCGTCCCGGGGCAGACGATCGAATCGTGGCGGGAGTCGTTGCGCCGGGCGATCGAACTCGAGCCCGATCACATCTGCTGCTACGGCCTGACCTACGAGCCGGGCACGCGCCTCACGGCACAGCTTCAGCATGATCGCGTGATACCCTGCGAGGAGGGGCTCGAAGCGGACATGTACGAGTTGACGATGGACCTGCTCGCGGAGGCGAGATTCGAGCAGTACGAGATCAGCGCTTACGCCAAGCCCGGCTGTCAGTGCAAGCACAACCTGAACTACTGGCGAAACGGGCCCTACATCGGCGTCGGGCCGTCGGCGGCCGGGTGCGACGGGCAGCGGCGATACAAGAACGTGTCCGATGTCGCCGGCTACGTGCGCGCGATGGATGAGCGCAACGAGGCCGAGGCGGACTCGGAATTCATCGACACGCCGATGCTTATGATCGAAATGATCATGATGCAGCTTCGCCTGAATGAAGGGCTCTCCATCGAGGCGTTTCGTGAGCGATGCGGCGCGGCCCCGGTCGCGTTGTTTGGTGATGCGCTGACGCGCCTCGTCGATCTGGCGGCTGTCGAGGTTGGTGACCACATCGCGCTGACGCGCAAAGGGCGCCTCGTTGCGAACTACGTCATGGCGGAGCTGGCCGGCGCCTGCGGTGACCGGGATGCGCTGCCGTTCGTGACGGGATGAGGGCTCGCGTTACTTCGCCCTTTCAGGGCTTCTCGCGTAGGGGCTGTGTGGATCCCAAGGCTGCACCCTGGGCTCTGGCCATTTCGTCCCTTCGGGCAACGCCGCGAACGGAAAAACACAGGTGGGCGCCTCCGCCGGGGTGCCACGGTCAAGCGTACTCGCTTGTCCGTGCTCGTCGGGTGGCCTACCTCCTCTGGAGGTGGGGGAGGCGATGCTCACCAACCGTTGGCGTCGAAAGATGGCAGGGCTCCGGAACACCCGTCATCGTCTCCCCCATGTCCGAAGGACATGGGCCACCCAACCTGGCCATTTCGCCCCTTCGGGCAACGCCGTGAACTCAAAAACACATATGGGTACATCTGCCGGGGTGCCACGGACAAACGTACTCGTTTGTCCGTGCTCGTTTGTCCGTGCTCGGTCGCACTGTGGGCGTCAGCCCGGCCAAGCTTCACTTGTCCGGGGCGCACGGATTCCCGAAGTCCCGGATGGGGCGCCAGAGCTGCAGCCAGCGGCGGAAGCCGTGGGTATGTGGGTCCGCAGATGAAAAAGCCCCGAACGGGGCGGCATTCGCTGCCGCCCGCTCGGGGCTTGGAATTCGCTGAGCGTGAAAGCTCTTGCCGAGCCTAGGTGCCCTTGCCGCGCTCGTGGCCTTCGTGTCCCGTGGCCTTGTCGCCGTGCCCGTGGGCTTCGCCCTTGCCGTGCCCGCAGCCACCCTTTGCCTTGCCGCCGTGGGCAGCGTCCTTGCCGTGGCCATGACCTTCGTGCCCGCCGTGCGCTGCTCCCTTGGCGTGGCCACAGCCACCCTTGGCCTTGTCAGCGTGCCCGGCGTGCGCTGCGCCCTTGGCATGACCACAACCACCCTTGGCCTTGCCGTGTCCGGCATGTCCCGCACCCTTGCCATGGCCGCAACCGGCCTTGCCGTGTCCGCAACCGGCTTTGCCGTGCCCGGCACATCCGGGATGGCCTTCGCCGGCTGCATCGGGGTTGGCTTTGATGAAGGCATGCGCCTCGTCCATGGACAACGCGCCGTCACCATCGGCGTCGGCCTCGGGGTGCTTTTCGAGCATCTTCGCGGCGTGCTCTTCCATCATCTTCGCGTGATATGCCTCGATCTCGGCTTCGGTTAGCGTGCCGTCCTTGTCGGCATCGGCGTCGGGGTGCTGCTCGAGGACCGTCGCGAGGTGAGCCGCCTTGCGCTCCGCCCTGAACGCCTCGGCCTCGGCGTCCGAGATCGCGCCATCCTCATCAGCGTCGGCTTCAGGATGGTGCTCCAGCATTGCCGCCCGCTGTTCCGCCAGCCGCGCTGCACGGAAGGTCTCGAACTCGTCCTGCGACACAGCACCGTCGGCATCGGTGTCGGCTTCGGGGTGATGCTTGACGATGCCGGCGCGCTGTTCGTCGCTCATCTTGGTGTAGTCGATGGCCGCCATGTCATGGTGCATGCCGCCATGCATGCCGCCGTGGGCACCATGTGCGGAGCCGCCCTTGTTACAGGGATGCCCACCGGCCTTGTCGCCATGGGGGCAGGGTGCCTTGTCGGCGTGCTTGCCGTGACCGCAAGGTGCCTTATCGCCGCGTTGGCCGCCCGCGATGACCATGCCCGCACAGAGGGTACACACCGCTACCATCGCCGCACTGAGGAGGTGAGTCCGTATCTTCATCGTTCGCTCTCCCTGTCTTATCTAGGTTGCCGAGGTACGCGCCGTGCGCGTCCTCGTTGAATTGTGGCTGAATCATATTCTATCGGGTTTTCCCTGTCCAGGGGCCAGCGATTCCAGCTATGCCGGCGTCAGCCGTCCGGGTTATCACCTACTCCCGACTCGGCTTGTCGTGGTCCGGCGTGAGGAGCCGCTCATCGAATGTCGTGCCGCATTCCGGGCAGCGGGGCTCCGTCTGCCCGCGGAGGTCGTACCCGCATTTCAGGCAAACGGCGATACCGGCCTCGACGAGTTGCTCACGGAGTGACTGACGGAAGGTCGGCCTCCACCAAAGGGCGAATCCGCCCCCAAAGAGAACTCCGAGCACGCCGCCCACCAGCCCACCTCTAAGCGCAGGTCCGAGCCTTTGCAGGAACGCGGACACCGACCCGCCGAGCGAGGCGATGACGTAGTGCGACAGCGCGCCGGCCAGCGCGGCGGCGACGATCAGTGCCGCCAGCCGGCCGAGCTTCTTCCTTAGCGTGCTCGCCCGCTTCACCGCCAGTCTGCGGGCTTCGCCCTCAGGAAAGAGCGCCAACTCCGGACACCAGCGAAGGTGCCGCGGCTTGTTGTACCAGGGCGTGGGGCTCATGACGTCGGAATCGTATCGCCGGGGACAACGGTCCGCCATGCAGCGCCGAATCGCTTACGGATGCTGAACGGCCCGCGGGGCCGTTATTTGGTGTTGGGGTCGTTGCCGGCGCGGTCCAGAGGGCTCACGTCGAACGGCGTTCCGCATTCGGGGCAGCGCGGTTGAGTCTGGCCGCGGAGGTCGTATCCGCACTTCATGCACACGGCGATACCGGCCTGAACGAGTTGCCGACGGATCGACTTGCGAAAGCGTGGCTGCCACCAGAAGTGAAGCGCTGTGGCTCCCATGGCCAGGTAGAGGAGAGTGGTAAGCAGAGTGTGTGCGAGGGCCGGGGCGGTTTGTATGGCGTGCGACAGACCTGTGAAGGCCAGCGATGCGAGGAGCGGCCCAAGCAGTTCAGTGATCACTTCGGCGACGATGAGGAACAGGAGGAGCAGTGGAAGCATCTCCCTCAACCTGGCAGCTTGCCGGAGGGCTGTCCGGCGGGCGTCGTCGGTCGGAAAGAGCGCAAGTTCCGGGCACCACCTATCCCGCCTCCACTTGTACCAGGGCGTTCGACTCATGTGGCGACCATCCTATCGACGATGCAGGCGCACGGCCAAGCGATGGGCGTTGGTTAGGCCTCGCGGCTGGCTGGCGGAGGTGTGTCTCCGGGGCTCGGTGCCTCGTCGATCGGGCACAGGAGGCTTTGGTCGAAGGGCGTCCCGCACTCGGGGCAGCGCGGCGCGGTCTGGCCACGCAGGTCGTATCCGCAACTCAGGCAGACCGCGATACCGGCCTCGACGAGCCGCTTGCGAATCGCTTTGCGAACTTCACGGCGTTGAGCGTTCCGAAGTGCGAGTAGGGGAACCGCGACGATCGCCAGGGCGAAGGACATGGTAGCCAAGCCCAGTGCGAACCCGGAGAGGCCCAGCGTCGACGCGATCGTGGGCCTCATATCAGTCGTCAGGACGATCGCCAGACCCAGAAGTCCGAGGTGCGCCAATTCGCGCACGCGCCTCCTCGGCAGTTCCGCGTAAGCGCGAAGATAAGCTCGCTTCCGCGCAGACTCCCTCGGGAACAGCGCAAGCTCCGGGCACCAACGGAGCCGGAGGGGGCGGTTTGTCCAGAGCAACTGGCGAATCATGACCGGCATCAGCCTATCAGGCCTGGGCGTCGCGGCACAAGCAGCGTCGCCCAACCGACCGATGCCGTGCGTTGCGGTGTTCACGTCTCGTCGCTACGCTGGCGGCATGATCCTGGTCATCGATAACTACGACTCGTTTACCTACAACCTCGTCCAGCGGATCGGGGAGCTGGGGCTCGACCGTGAGGTCAAGGTCGTCCGCAACGACGCCACCACGCCGGACGAAATCGCCGGCTGGAAGCCCAAGCACATCATCGTCTCGCCCGGACCCTGTACGCCGAACGAAGCGGGCATCAGCGTCGATGTCATCAAGCGGTTCGCCGGCGAGATTCCGCTGCTGGGCGTCTGCCTCGGGCATCAGTCCATCGGGCAGGCGTTCGGTGCGACGATCATCCGGGCCCCACGCCTCATGCACGGCAAGACCAGCCCGATCAGCCACACCGGCACCGGCATCTACTACGGCCTGCCGAACCCGTTTACCGCGACGCGCTACCACTCCCTGACGATCGACCGGGCGACCCTGTCGGCCGACTTCGAGGTGACCGCCTGGAGTGACCGCGACGAACTCATGGGCATCCGCCACAAGACCATGCCGATCGAGGGCGTGCAGTTCCACCCCGAGAGTTTCCTGACCGTCGAGGGCGGGCGACTCGTTGCAGCGTTCCTGCGCGGGTAGGGCAGCCTTCACCTCCCCAGCGCAGCGATCAGTACCGCGACCGTCAGGGAGCGGCCTCCGCGCCTTGCGTGCGGACATAGATCGACCAAGGCCGGCTCGTTTACGCTCGCGGTACTGTTGCAGGCGGCGGACCAAGTCCACGGTCGGGTGACCTACCTCATGCGGAGTGGGGAAGGCGACGATCACCAATTGCCGGAGTTTCCAGGTGGTGGGGCTGTCGTACGTCCTTCATCGTCTTCCCCATGTCCACAGGACATGGGCCACCCGTCCGGCTCGCTTACGCTCGCGGTACTGACGCAGGCGACGGGCCACCCGTACGGGTGCCACTGGTGGCTTGCCCACCAGTGCCGTGCATCCAGGCCCACCCCAAACAGAAACGGTCGCCGGTGCTTGGCCGACGACCGTCTTGTTAATCTCTCGCTGGTTGCGTTCAGTCGCTACCCGGGCATACGCTCCAGCGTCTGGTCCGCCAGGCCGTAGGCGAGCGTCTCCTCTGCGTTGAGCCACTTGTTGCGGTCACAGTCTTTCTCGACCTCTTCGTACGGCTTGCCGGTTCGCGACACGAGGATGTGGTACAGCTCCTTGCGGAGCCGAATGATCTCCTCGGCTTCGATCGCAAGGTCGGTAGCCGATCCTTCCATCACGCCGCCGAGCAGCGGCTGATGCAGCAGCGACCGCGAGTGGGGCAGCATGAAACGCTTACCCTTGGCGCCGCCGCACAGAATGATCGCCCCCATGCTCGCGGACATGCCGACGTTGTAGGTCGCCACGTCGCACCGCAGGTATTGCATGGTGTCGTAGATCGCCAGACCCGCAGAGACCGAACCACCCGGACTGTTGACGTACAGGTGGATGTCGGCCTTCGCATCGTCGTTCGAGAGGAACAGCATCTGCGCGACGATCAGGTTGGCCAGTTCGTCGTCGATGCCGCCGGTCAGAAAGATGATCCGGTCCTTGAGCAGCCGCGAGAAGATGTCCATCTCGCGCTCGCCGCGTCCGGTACTCTCGACCACGAACGGAACTCGTTGGTTGATTGCGCCCATCGTTTGCCTTGCTCCGGTTGTTTCAATCCGCCGCGGCGCCGCTTCGCGCCATGGGGCACGCGCCAGTAGGCCGGGACGGTGTTTCGCCTAACGTTATCCGTCCGACTTCTTCTTCTCTTTCTTGTCCGCGGCGTCGCCGTTCTCGGAGAGGACCTCATCGACGATGCCGTACTCGACCGCTTCTGCGGCACTGAGGTACTGATCGCGTTCGGTGTCCTCCGCGACCTTCTCCGCCGGCTTCCCGGTGCACTGTGAGATGATCTCGTTGAGCCGCGCTTTGTCGCGCAAGACTTCCTCAGCCTGGATGCGGATGTCCTCGGCTTGCCCCGTGATCCCGCCGTAGGGCTGATGCAGCATGACCTTGGCGTTGGGAAGGATGAATCGCTTGCCCTTCTTGCCGGCCATCAGGATGATCGCGGCGCCGCTGGCAGCTTGGCCGATGCAGTAGGTCGACACGTCCGATCCCATGAACTGGATGGTGTCGTAGACGGCCAGCGTCTGGTCGACCAGCCCGCCGGGCGAGTTGATGTAGAGGTTTACGTCCTGCTCGCGGCGGATCGATTGCAGGTAGAGCAACTGCTGGATCACGATGCTGGCGGTACGTTCGACGATCGGACCCGCCAGGAAGATGATCCGGTTTTCCAGCAGCATGTCGGTGAGGGACATCTCCCTCGTGCGCTGGTAGGGCGGATACTGGTTGGTGGTGCCCGGTAGTCCGTTAAAGTCATGCATGGGGTCAATCCTTTTGCCAATGCGGTGCGGTCAAAGGCGCCCTTCGCCCTTGAGCGGAACGCGGGCGCCGTCGCCTCGGCCCCGTCCGGCCCGGACTTATCGGATGTCCGGGGCGTCGAACGGACCTTCGGTTATGCGTTACCATCGGCCCCACCTCGGATAGGGGCCCTCAACGGCACCTCGCCCGCCGATACGCTCCTTCGATGTTGTCGGCAAAAAGCGGGTGCCGGGCCGGTTCTTTACGATGAGCTCTTTTTCGCCTTCTTGGCCGTTTTCTTCTTGGGGGTCTTCTTTTCGGCCGTCTTCTTCTCGGGCGCCTTCTTTACGGCTTTCTTGGTGGTGGCCTTCTTGGCGGCGGGCTTCTTCGGAGCCTCCTCCTCGGTGACCTCGGCCTCTTCCAGCAGGGCCGCTAGCACCTTCTCGTCGCGGATTTGGAGGTACATCGTGGTCAGCCCGTCGCCCTTGCTCAGTTCGTCGCGCACGCGGTCGAACCGCTTACCGGACCGCTGGGCGATCTGTGCCATGGCGGCGTTGAGTTCCTCGTCGCGCACCTCGATCTCGCGATCCTCGGCGATCTTCTCGAGCACGAAGTAGAGCTTGAGGTCCTTGACGACCTGATCCCGGGCGCTCGAACGGATGCCGTCGAGGGCTTTTTCCACCTCGTTCGGGGGATAACCCTGCTGGAGCATCTCGACGCCGCGCCGGGAGATGGAGCGCTCCGTCTGGCGCTGGGAGAGGCCCTCGGGAATCTCCAGTTCCGTCTGTTCGATGAGGTAGTCGCCGACCTGCTCGCGCATCGCGCGGCTGACGGTCTGGCCGAGCGACTGTTCCAGGTTGGAGCGAACCGCGTCGCGCAGTTCCTTCTCGCTTTCCATGCCGATGCTGGAAAGGAACTCCTCGTCGATCGGCGGCAGCTCGAGCCGCTTTATCTCGCGAACCGTGACCTTGAAGGTCGCCTTCTTGCCGCGGATATCGATGTTCTCGTGATCGTCCGGAACATCCGCGTCAACGGTCACTTCGTCGTCGACCTTCTTGCCGAGCACCGCGTCGCCGAATCCCGCCAGCGGCACGCCCTTTAGCTGGATGTCGCGAGCCGCCACGTCATGGTTCGTCTCGCTGTCGATCACCTCGCCGTCGACGGACATCGTGAAGTCGGCGTAGAGCATGTCGTCCGCTTCCACCTTGCCGCCTTCGACGGGTACAAAGCTGCCGCGGTACATCCGCATACGCTTCAGCTCGTTGTCTACGTCGTCATCTTCGATCTTGATCACGGGCTTCTTGACCGGGATCTTGTCGAGTTTCGGCAGTTCGAATTCCGGCTTCAGCTCGACTTCGCAAGCGAACGAGAAGTCGCCTTCCTTGGGAAGCGTGATATGGTCCAACGCTTCATCGAAGTCGACGAGTTTCTCGGTCTCGACCGTCTTCGGCACGTTGTCCTCGCCGACACGCTCTTCTTTGACGGTGACCCAAAACTTCGGGTCGCCGAGGGTCTTGATGTCTTCGTTCTCGGAGGCGGCCAGGTAGCCACTGGAGATGAGCTGGCTCTTGAGCTGATCGCCCACGTCGCCGGCGAACCGCTTCTCGACGAGCTTCATCGGCGCGTGCCCCTTGCGGAAGCCGGGGACCATCGCGTCACGCTTGAGCTCGTCGAACTGCTCGCCCATCCGCTCGTCGACATGGTCGCGAGGGATCGTGATATCGAGCTTCAGGCGGAGCGGGCCGATCTCCTCCTTGGCGACCACGACGGCCTCCTTCAGCTTGGCCATCGCCTTTTCCTCGTCGGACTGCTCCTCCTCGGTCTGGGCGTCCTCGGGGGTCTCCTCCTGATCGACAGCCAGTTCCTCATCCGTCATCGGACAACTCCTTCCACGTTCACGCCCTTCTGCGGGCCTGGCGCGGCCCCTTCGTAGGGCCGCCTCTCGCGGGAAACGTACCCTACCGGGCCGGATTCGGCAACGGGTGGAGCGGCGAACCGGGTGGCGCTGCGGGGCGGCGACCCCGGCCACGATCGCTTCGCTAAATCCTGGCTAAGAGGCGTTCCCAACCGGGTATTGCACCGATAGACTTACCGTGTCGCGCGTACGAGGAAAGTATCCGGCGACGATGTCACGTCGCGGGCCGCTACGCGTAACGGATGGGGCACCCCACGGAGGGTGATCTTGCTGCCCAGGAGGATCTCATGTCGAACGTAATGACCGCACCCCAAGGGACGAAGAACGTGATGGACCTACTCGGAGATGATGCCGCGAAGTTGCTCGGTCACAAGTGTACGACCATAGACAAGTCGATGCTCCACCTTCCGGGACCGGACTTCGTCGACCGGATCGTCGCCCAGACCGACAGGCCGATCCCGGTCCTGCGGAACTATCAGGCTATCTTCAACTCCGGCCGGCTTGCGGGCACCGGGTACGTGTCGATCCTGCCCGTCGATCAGGGCATCGAGCACACCGCGGGGGCGTCCTTCGCGCCGAACCCGATGTACTTCGATCCGGAGAACATCGTCAAGCTGGCCATCGAGGGCGGCTGCAATGCGGTGGCTTCGACGCTCGGCGTGCTGGGTTCCGTATCCCGGAAGTACGCCCACAAGATTCCGTTCCTCGTCAAGAT
Organism: Phycisphaerae bacterium; assembly: GCA_029260055.1. Taxonomy (GTDB): domain Bacteria; phylum Planctomycetota; class Phycisphaerae; order UBA1845; family UBA1845; genus JADFOB01. The sequence continues at coordinate 11,662 of JAJDDX010000190.1, read as the reverse complement.
CAACCACAACGAGTTGCTGACTTATCCGAACACGTACGACCAGATCATGTTCGCCAATGTGCAGCAGGCGGCTGACATGGGCGCGGTCGCGGTCGGCGCGACGATCTACTTCGGTTCGGACGAGTCGAGCCGCCAGATTCAGGAAGTGGCGGAAGCCTTCCACATGGCCCACGAACTCGGCATGGTCACCTTCCTATGGTGCTATCTGCGGAACTCGTCGTTCAAGAAGGACGGCACGGACTACCATGTGGCTTCCGACCTGACGAGCCAGGCGAACCACCTCGGCGTGACGATCGAGGCCGACATCATCAAGCAGAAGCAGGCCGAGAACAACGGCGGCTTTACCGCGGTCGACTTTGCCAAGACGCATAAGGCCGTCTACAGCAGCTTGACCACGGACCACCCGATCGACCTGACGCGGTATCAGGTCGCCGGTTGCTACATGGGGCGGTCCGGCCTGATCAACTCAGGCGGGGCGTCGGGCAATGACGACTTCGGCCAGGCGGTCAAGACCGCGGTGATCAACAAGCGTGCCGGCGGCACGGGTCTGATCTCGGGCCGCAAGGCGTTCCAGAGGCCGATGAACGACGGCGTGAAGCTCCTGAACACGATCCAGGACGTGTACCTGGACAAGTCGATCGACATCGCGTAGCGGCTTTCCGTACGCGAATCGAATAGCTCGAATCCCAGGCACCGCCGATCTTCGGCGGTGCCTTCTTCCTGCGCGTGGCCCCCCCCCGGACGCATCTCATATCTTGTCGCGTCGATGGATGCAGATCGTGGTGGTTGGTCGTGCGGCGTGGCAAATACTAACAAATACTAATTTGTGCCAAGATTAGTATTTGGCGCAGCAGGCACTGCGTGGAGGACGGATTCCGCCTGTTGCGCCCCGATTACGCTACCGCCGTTGCCGGCTTGGCTGCGCCGTTGCCGCTCATTTCGAGGGTGTCCGAGTCCACGCCGCAGTCGATGAACATGTCGAAGCGGGAGCGGTCGTCAAACTCCTGGGCGGCCAGCCAGACCTGCGTGAGCTGCGGACTGATCTTGCCGAGCACGTCGATGGCCCTTGCCATGCGCTGCTGGTCGAAGAAGGCGAACGGCTCGTCGAAGAAGATGAACTGTGCCGCCTTGCTCGACGAGGCGATTAACGCCTGGGAGAGCGCGAGCCGGACGCAGAGCATGAGCTGCCGGTGTGTGCCGTTGGAAATCTCCGCGAGGCCGACGAAGTCGTTCTTCTCGTTGCAGAAGACGCGGACGCGAAGGTCGTCGTCCAGTTCCAGGTGTTGATACCGCTCCTCGGTGAGATGCGGAAGAATCTTGCTGACGAACCGGCGGAGTTCCGGGTGGAAGCGGGAGTAGATTCGCCGCGTGGCGCCCTCGATCATCTCGCAGCCGAGCTTGCGCACGCGGATATCCTGGCGAAGGCTGTCCGACTTAGCCTGCAGCCCGGCCAGCGTTCGCTCGTGCCCCTCGACCTCTTCCCACCGCTGCTTTTCGACGGTGATCTCCTGATCGAGCGCGGCGACCTCCTCACGCAGTTCGAGGGCCTCATCACGCGAATGCTCCGCCTGCTCCATGAGTCGATCACGAGCCTTGAGCAACGATCGGACGGCCTTGTCACTACCGTCATGAATCTGACCGAGCTTCTCGTCCAGGGCGTCCGGCTTGACCAACACCGCACCGTCACCGTCGGCAAACGCCACGACCGCTCGGTGAAGAAGCGGGTTCTGCACGCCGCGAAGCGCCGCCAGCGCGTCCGGCACAGCCGCCTGCTCGATCGCATCCATCATGCTCAGTTCACTGCGGGCGGTTTGGGTGGCGGCCTCGATGTTCTCTCGCTCCGCCGCGAATTCCCTCAGTTGCTGGGTCGCGTTGCGGAACATGACGCACATGCCGGCGGTGATCGTCGTGGTCAATAGCGCCCCGAACAGGAAGACGAGTTGCCTGGTCGACTCACTCCCGCCGACAATCGCCCGGAGCCACCCGGCGACGGTCGATTCGGGGGCGGCAAGTAGGACGGCCCAACCGATCCAGGCGACGGCCGCCAACTCGGTGAAGAAGACGCCAAAGCCGAGCACCGGCTTGCGACGGCGTTTGGCCACATAGATGCGGTCGTCGACATCGTCGAGACGGTCGATGAAGCGTGACTCATCCTCGTCCACCGGGTCCGTCTCAGCCGGCCGGCGAACCGGCGTTTCGTCGAGCAGGGCGGTGAGTCGCTCCTGGTAGAGCCCCGCGAGGTCGCGGACTTTGCCGTACTCAGACAGGCCGTCGTCGAAGCAGTGTACGGCTGTGCTGGCGGCATCCAGAGCGCTGGAATCTACCTCGGCTCCCGCTGCCTGCGAGGCCTTGGCGGCTGTGGCCAGGCCGACTTCGACCTCCTGCCGGCGTTGGCGCCATTCCGTGAAGTTCGTGCTTAGCGTGCTGGAGACGAACATCTGGGCCGCACGGGCAAAGCTTTCGGCGGATTTGGCGATGTTGGCCGCCCGTGCCGACTGTTGTTCGCAGTTCTCCTCGGCCTTCTCGGCGTCGGCCTCTTTCGACTCTCGCTGTGATTCGACGCGTCCGAGATGGGCACGGTCCAGGCCGACGGCTGTGATATGGCTCTGGGTCTCGCCGACCTCGGCATCGATCTTTCTTATGTCGTGCGCCGTGGCGGTCATTTCGGCGTGAAGCTGTCCCGCGGCTGTCTCGAGCCGATCGACGCCGATCAGCGCCTTGACCGTGGCGCTCTTGGCGTGGGGCACTTCCATCTCCCGCTGGGCGAGGTAGAAGCTGTCGATGAAGCTGCGATAGGTGAAACCGCCCACTTCGTGAACGGCTTCGTCGACCGCCTCGACGCCCTCGGCGACGGGCTCGCCGTCTCCGGCGATGAGTAGCCGCACGTCCTGCTTGCCGTTGTTGTCGATCTGGCGGGTGATGACGTAGTCACCGCCGTCGCGCCCGGTGAACTCGAGCGTCACCGATCCCTTGAATTCGCCCCAGCGAATGACGCGCGTCACTTCCTTGGGTGGTAGCGAGAAGGTTCGGCCAAACAGGGCGAAGCAGATGGTTTCGCCGATGGCTGTCTTGCCCGCCTCGTTCCGGCCGGCCACCGCGATCTGCCCCTGCGTCGGCAGATCGGTCAGGTGTAGCTGGCGGTATTTCAGGATGTTCTCGGCTTGGATGCGTTTGAGGATCATCGCACAGCCTCCGTCTTATCGCCGCGGAGTTTCCGCAGGACGAGGTCAGCCGCCGCCCGATGGAGGGCATCGCTGGCGTTTGCGTTACCGTTGCGCAGCCGGTCGATTTCGAGCTTGGCGTGCTCCTGGAACTCCTCGACGGGGCTCCGCAGATGGAATTCCTCGACGAACCACTTGTCGGATGGTGTGCTCATAGTCGCCTCCATGCGTTCTGACGAGCCCTCCGGGTCGCGCGACATCCATGCGCGGACTTAGTGCGAAGGGCGAGCGAGTCGGCCGATACCGGCGTACCTCAGTCCTAAGGAACAGGAGTTATCGGTCGCCTCACCAGTACTGGTGATCGGCCCATTCTTGCCGCCGGCAGCAGCATTTTTTGCGCGTTGGCCTGTGAAAAGGTCGTTTTCAGCCCCGTGACGGGCGGTCGGTGGCCTGTGATATCTCGGCGTACTGACTTCTGCGATGCCGCCATGCGAACCGGAACAGGTCGAGCAGCATCTTGATCGGGTCGAGGCTGACGCGCACCGTCGAACTCGGCGGATTGTCCCAGTCGATGGCGACTTCGCGGATGCGATAGCCCAGCCGCTTGGCAATCAGTAAGACCTCGACATCGAAGCAGAACCCCTCGCTCTCTTGCCGAGAGAAGACGTCCGCGGCCGCGGCGCGCCGGAAGACCTTGAAGCCGCACTGGGTATCGCGGATTTCGGGTAGGGCGATGATGCGCGCGAAGTAGGGGAAGGTCTTGCCGAGCATCTGGCGGAACTTGGGCTGAGGCCGCACGATGTTCGAGTCCGGCAGGCGGCGGGAGGCGATGAGTACGTCCGCATCGGCGGCGTGCGGAGCGAAGCGGTCGAGGTGGTCGATCGTTGTGGAGTTATCCACGTCCATGAAGAGCACCCAGTCGCATCCGCCTTCGAGCATGCCGTGCCTGACCGTGTAGCCCTTGCCGCGGTTGCGGCCGTTGGACAGCAGCTTGATGCCGTGCCCGTAGTCCGTCACGAGGGCGGCCGTGTTGTCCGTGCTGCCGTCGTCAACAACGATGATCTCGTGTGGAAGGTCGGCCTGCTCGAGGTATTGCCGCACCGCGGTGAGCGTGTCGGTGATGACGTCGCACGCGTTGTAGGCCGGGATGACGACCGTCACGCTCTTGAATGCTTCGTTAGCCTTGGTCACGGGCGAGAGTGTACCGGCCCGGCCGCGCCGCGTCAGGTGTGCCGGGGCGGTTGGATGACGATTGCAGGCCTCGGTATACTCGATCGTTGTGTCGAAACCAGGCAGTAGGCCGGACGAGGTAGGCGCCAGTGAGTAAGAAGGGCACCATTGATGAGTCCGGCGCCGCGTCGGGGTGGGGCCGATGCCTGTCGTGGTGGCCGGTTGTTCTCGCGATCCTCCTGGCCTGCATTGCCTACTCCAACGCCATCTCCGGCGATTTCGTCTACGACGACACGAAGCAGATCGTCGAGAACCGCTACATTCAGGAGGGGCAGTACACCGTAACCGCGCTGACATCCGACGTGTGGTCGTACAAGGGTGATCGCGGGCGGGCGTGGAGCAACTACTGGCGTCCGGCGTTCGTGAGCTGGCTGATGGTCAACTATCGCCTGTTCGGGCTGGAGCCGGCCGGCTGGCATGTCACCAACATCGCACTGCACTGCGTCGTCGTCCTGCTGGCTTGGGTCGTGCTGCGGCGGCTGGGCGTGGCGGCCACCGCGGCGGGGGTGATCGTCTGGCTCTTCGCGGTGCATCCCGTCCACGTCGAATCGGTGACGTGGATCTCCGGTTCGCCGGACATGCTGGTCTCTATCTTCCTGCTGGCGAGTTTCGCGGTCCACTTGGGGCGATACCGTGCTGCTGCGGTCGGCGGCAAGCCGGCGCGGCGCGGGTGGGGCGGCACTGTCGCGGCCTTGGCACTATATGCGCTGGCGACGCTCTGCAAGGAGGTCAGCGTGCTGTTTCCGGCGCTGATCATGGCGGCGGACTGGGTGCTCTCGGCTCGCCCGGACGAACGCGTGTTGATGCGCCTTCGTCGCGCGGTTGTCGTCGCGCTGCCGTTTGTTGCCATCGCAGCCGTCTTCCTGATCGCCCGCACGATCGTGCTCGGCATGGTCGCCCAGGCCACGCCTTGGGCGCCGTCGGCCGCGAGCGTGCTGCTGACCATGCCGGAGCTGCTCTTCTTCTATGTGCGACAGGTGCTGGTGCCGATTCAGTTGGCCCCGGACTATCCGCTACGTGCGGTCACGTCGGCGGACATCGGCCTGGCGAATTTCGCGCTGCCCGTTGCGGTGCTGTTGGTGCTGGCTTGTGCTGCATGGTGGCTTTGGCGCCGCGGCGGCGTGTACGGGATCGGCCTGGCGCTCTTCCTGTTGCCATTGGCTCCGGCGATGAACATCGCGGCCTTCCTTCCTGAGCAGATGGTGCACGACCGCTATCTGTACTTGCCCCTGCTGGGGGCGTTGCTAGTGACGATCGGTCCCCTTGCGGCTTTCGTTATAGGGCGAAGCGGCGGCGCATCCGCCGCGGTGCTTCGCCGGCGAAACCGCATCATCTACGTCGTTGGCCTCGGAATGACGGTGGCGCTGTCAGCACGGACCTACGCGTACAATCGCGCGTGGCTCTCCGAAGTGGCGTTGTGGGAATGCGGCGTGGCGGTCGATCCCGACTCGGCGCATATGCTCTCGCAACTCGGCCACGCCTATCTCGACGCAGGGCGCGTGGACGAGGCCAAGGCCGCGCTATCGCGTGCGATCGAGATCAACCCCGGCGTAACGAGCGTCATACTCGATCTTGCCGATATCGCACGCCGCGAAGGCAGGCTCGCGGAGGCTGAGGAGGCGTATCGGCGCGTGCTGTCGGTCTATCCGGATTCCGAGGTGGCGCTCGATCAGCTCGCGCGGACCTGCGAGCTTCAGGGCAAACTGGCCGAGGCACGGCGTGTGCTCGAAGACGCGCGGTCTGCCCTGCCGTACCGGCGGCTCAAATATACGATGAACGTAGCTGTGCTGAGCGCTCGACTCGGCGAATCGGAGCGTGCGCTCACAGAACTCGAATCAATCCACGACGCGCTAGCGGGTGTAACCGATCCGGAGTTACTGCGAAGCTACTATTTCCTCGGCGAGTTGTATCACGGGGCCGGACGTACAGCGGAGGCTCGGCAGGCATATCAAGACTACATCGCCGCCACATCGCACACGACGGACCCCGGCGTCGCCAGCTTGCGCGACAAGGCAAGGCGGCGGCTGAGCGGCGAGTGAAATGGGCCCGGGGCCTCAATCCGAACCAGCGCCCTTCCCCGAACTATGGGGTGCGGGGACGCTAGTCCCATGCTGTAATGTAGCCGCTGCTGTGTGCATGGCGTTGCGCCGAAGGGCACAGCGCAGAGACTAAGGCGGCGGAGCCACTATCCCCCCAAGTCTAATCCTGTACGAGATCTCGAATTCGCTTATCCCCGTCGGAACTGGTTTCTTGGTGCCGCCGGGAACACCCGAAGGAACGGCGTCTACTGGCCGCAGGGCAGTTCTCGTGGTCCTAAGTTTGTGACTTCCGAGACCGAAGCTACTTCCGTTGTCATAACTTACCCACCGACCGGCGCCGTAGCTGTCAGACACTATGATCTGCAATTCGCCGTCGCTGGCGGGTCTCGGGACCGATATGCTCGTGTCGCTTAGCTTCAAGACCGAGTTCGCATGCAATGTTGTCTCGTACCCAGCCGCCGGAAACTGCACTGGTCTCCCATTTGCATAGAAAATGAACGACACCTCCTTGTTTGGCTTTTCTGCCCATTCTGGGACTTCAAATCGCTCAACCGACTGAAACTCGATCACTAAGCGGCCCATCGGCACTGGCAACGGCGAGGGCGTTCGCCGGTCCCACACGATACGATCGAGCGTCCAATCGCCTCCGCCACTGAAGTTGGATTCATGCCCGATCGATTCGCAGAAGCCCGGGAATTCCAGAGCATTGCTCTCCGAACTACTTGGGAGGTTCTCGGCAATGCCGGCCGCGATGGCGCCAGAGAGATCGCCGGGCGTAAGGAAATCTAAGGCGCCCTCGACCCAGGAGTGGTCTTCCGAGACCCAAGGCATCGAACTTTGAACAAAGATCTTGAGCTTCCCGCTGCCCGTCGCCCAACCAGCACAAAACGCTCGCAATCGAACGTCGACGTCCACTTGTCGTCCAGGGAGAACTGGTATGTCGACCTCGAAGCTCAAACGGCCATCGACTTGCACAAAACGCTCGTTGGGTCGGTCGGGGCGTCTCGTCCAACGAACCATGGCCGGCTGAACGCAGTCGTACCCGCACTCGTTGGGATTCCCACCGGCCGCCCAACGGATGCTCCCACCAGATTGCTCAATTGCCGCGTCACCATACTGTTCCATGGCCCTACGGAACAGGGCAAGATCAAACCACCCGTTGGGCTCGGACGAGGCTTGCGGTGGGCCTAGCGGCGGCGGTGTATCTGCGCGAACATTCGGGAACAGTGTTCCAGGAACCAGTGCCAAAACAGCCAGCGGAATTCCGATGGTCCGGCATTTCATTTGAAGAGCCTCCAATGTCGTCCATGTTTGACCTAGCACCTTGTCAGGGTGAAAACACTTGTCCAAACAGAACGGCTGTCGTCGTGAGTGAGATCGAGTCCCTGGACATCAGAGACGACGTGAACACTCCCGGAGGATCGGGAACCACCAGCTTCACATTGACCGTCCTGCTTTCAGGGGATAGCACGCTCGATACAGGCAATTCCAAGTCGGCCACCGTCTGTGCCAAGCCAATGGTCGCCCCCGGAAGTGCTGTCGGTCCATACGGCCCGGCCGTAGCTCGGAAGTGTGGCGACATCGAGCCGTTCCGCGTCTTTGGCGACCTCTGATGAGGGCCTAGTGCTAGGACGCCCAGATGTCCGCCTGGCCGAGCGCGACCTTGCCGGCCGCACCGCCGCTGATCTCGCGGCACATGGAGAACCTCCCCTGGCGACCTGCGAATCACTGGAAGGCGGCGCGACGCTCCGGCCGGAAGTCGGAGGCGACACGCCGCAGGCCGGACCCGCTCCAGGTTTGAGTTGCGCCGTCCGTGCCGTTTTTGAAGGTGCGCCGGCTGCACAACTCGGCTCCGCCGAAACGCGCCCGGCCTGACTCGCAAGAACTGGCAAGCCGGCACGCCTCGCGATGAACTGCTCCGAGGCTCCATGCAACAATGCTGGCGATAGTGTCGCGATTCGCGACACGTACGGCATCAGGGTTTGTACGGAATTCGGGCGCCCCGTTTTGGCGCGCCAACGCTTTGGGTGGGTCGTCAGGGGATATCCGCTGCAGGCCCCACCACCCTGGATGAAGTCAGCGCCGACGGAATCGACTGCGCGCGACCGATCCGGCTGTGGCCCCTGTCCGGCGTCGCGCCAGAGGAAACGCCACATGCAATACCCGGCGCGCCGTTGGGGGCATCCGATGCACCGCTGGCGCCCAGTGAGGGCCTTTCGAGTTGACGCCGCTCAAGAGTAGGGGCACACCGTTCGTGTACACGGTCACGGCGGTGCTCGTGCGTCGCATGGCACACTGCCGACAACGCCGGCCGAGGGCGAACCTCAGATGGCGTCCTACGGACAAAGCTGATTCGGGCACTCGCACGGCGTGGCCAGTGGATAGCCTGCCCCCTGGAACCCTGCGACGACCGAATTGACGTCGTTGTAGCTCACGTCCTGGAAGTCGGGGAGCTCAGGCGTAGCTATGCTGCCGCAGAGGTCGAGCCAGCTTTTGGGTTCGGTCTGAACCGACTGGAAGCCGCGTATGACCGCGATGATGTCCTTGAAGTTACGCTCGCCGTCGGGCGGTAGCCCGATCGTCTCGCCGACCACATCGCCGAAGGACCCCGTCGTCGCGAGCAGCAGCGCCTCGCTGTAGTTCCCCTCGGTATCAATATCCGCGCCGAGCGTGATGGCCTGGATCGAATAGACGTATCCCGGCGATACTTCGCAGTCACCGATGTGCAGTGACGAATCCACCCAAGGCACGAAGAGGTCGTCCGCGCCCCAATCACGATAGTGCCGGCCGTCCACATCCACGATCCGCGAGATCAGTTGCGAATTCGGTTCGGGGCCGGCCAGGTGGGCGACGATCGGTGCCGACAACCAACCGAGTACGTAGGTCTGCCCGCCGCCCATGTCGAGGCTTACCCGCCGGGCGGTCGCGATGCCGGTGTTGGCTGGGTTCGGGTCGACCGCGAGGTAGCGGTTGCGGGCGACGTAGCACACGCCGCCACTCGGGTCGCCAACCGGCGGCGGGACGCAAGCCACCTGAGATGCGGCGCCGATGTCCGCGAGACAATCGGCGTCGGTCGTGCATGGCCGATTCGCGCCATCGATGTGGAACGTCGCATCGGGCAGCGGCCGGGCGGGCGGTGTGACGCACATGTCCGTGCTCTCGTCGCAGCCCTGACCCGGGCAAGGATCGGTGCCCGCCACGCAACCGAGCAGCGAATCGCACGTTTCGACGCCGTCGCAGAATATGCCGTCGTCGCAAAGGTTGTGGTCCGGCGCGTTGATGCACGTGGAACCGACATCGTCACAGGAATCGTGCGTGCAAACGACGCCGTCGTTGCAGTCGACCGGCGCGCCGGCCTGGCACGTGCGGGCGACGCACGTTTCGTCGCCGTTGCAGTAGAGCCCGTCGTCACAGTCGGCGTCGAGGTCGCAGTCGTAGCACTCGTCGAGGATGTCGTCGCAAGACTGCCCGCCACAAGGTGCGGCGCCGCTAGCGCAGTGGCCGAACGCGTCGCACGTTTCGATCCCATTGCAGAAAAGCGTGTCGTCGCAGGCGGCGTCGGTGAGACAGTCGCACGGCAGGCAGGGCCCGCCGCAGTCGATGCGGTCTTCGCCCTGATTCAGGACGCCGTCATCGCACGTCGGGTTGAACGGCACGCACTGGAACCGTGCCACGCGGAAGGCATCCACGCCGGCCTCCACGACCGAGCCGGTACCGAGATCTGATACCTCGAACCGCACCTTGACCTGATCGTTCGGCGTGACGAAGTCGCCGACGACGAACGAATGCTGGCTCCAGCCGGAGGAGGTGGTGGGCCCGACGGTCTCGACTTCGGTCCAGGTTCCGCCGTTGTTGTTCGAAACGTAGATGACGAAGATGTCCGAGTTCGCGCCGCCGCCGTTGTTGTTGGTGTACCACAGGGCGAAGTCGACCTGGGCGTCGCCGCCGGACAGGTCGATCGTGGGCGAGATCAGCCAGGTATACCCGCCGTCCACATCGCTATTGCAGCCGCTCGCCGCGCTGTTGTCCGTGAGGTAGCACTGGCCGGACCCGTCAGAGTCGCTCGGCGGGTCGCCGCGGTTGCAGTTGACGGGCACGCCGCGTTCCCACTGGCCGTCGGTCAGGCCGTTCTGCTGTGTCGTCCATCCCTGGTCCGTTTCGAAATCGTCGGCCATGAAGGTGACGAACTCGCCGACCATTGAGGTATAGGTTGAGAAGGGGGCGTCGGCGGGTGAGAAGACCATGCCGGTCGTCGTGCCCTCTGCACTGAAGTAGAACTCGGGCGCGTCGCCGCAGTCGGCGGCTGGGATGGTCGCCTGATACGACTCGCCACCGACAAAGGTCATCGTCGTGGGGACGAACAGGCTGCCGCTGTCGGTGCGGTAGTGCAGGGTCGGGCTGCCGAACACGGTTTCCTCGAAGAGTGACGCGACCTCGACATCGATCGTTTCCGGCTGGCCCGGCGTCATGACGGTGGGCAGGCCGGTCGGGAACGCGATGCTCGTGCCGACACGGTTCATCGCCCATTCGCTCAGGTGCAAAATGGCGGGGAGGTTCTCTTCACAGGTCGGGATGATCTGCTCGGGCGGAAGCTCGAAGCCCCATTGGCCCAGGTCGCGCAGCTCGATCGTGAAAGCGAAGCGGCCCTCGGCGCCGTAGGTCCAGTCGACGGAGCCGCCGCTGGCCTGGTAGATCGTCTCGCAGATCGGGCCCGGCGTGTAGTTCATGCCGTGGACGGACTGGATCAGACTTTGCATCGTGTCGCCCAAGGCCTGGAACTCCGATCCGTCCGGCTCCGGCGGGCCGCCGACGCACTCGTTACCGAAGGGCCAGAGGATGAGCTGCGTGTAGCTGTGGTAGTCCATGTGCGCCATGATGGTCGGGTCGGCTGCGATGAAGTTGCTCAGCGCGGTCGTCTCCGGCTCACTGAACGGGGCTGTGCCGCGATAGGTTGAGTCGCCCGGGTTGCCGCTCGATCCGCCGCCACCCCAGCCGTAGGCCCAGTTGCGGTTCAGGTCCACGCCGTAGCTGCCGTCGCCGTTGTTGCGGCGGTTCTTGCGCCACAATCGGTTCGTGGTCCAAGTATGCACATAGCCGTCGGGGTTGATGCAAGGCAGAAGATAGAAGTCGGTGCCGTCGACGAGTGCCGTGATGGACGGGTCCGTGTCGTAGTTGTTGACCAGATGGTTCGCCAGATAGAGCACGACCGGTGCGGTGATCCACTCTCGTGCG